>NZ_CP156084.1:0-260000 GCF_040687965.1 Methylocystis echinoides | reverse complement strand
TGAGGTCGTCGGTTCGATCCCGTCTGGCTCCACCAGACGGCGCGATCGCCGATGAGGGGCGTTCGGCTCGAAGAACCTTGGAGAAACCGAATTCGCATTGCGCGCCGAAAGGCCCGATGCGTTGCTGTCTGTCATCGTGAAGAGGAAACATATCCGATCGTTTATCGAGCGGAGGTTTGATTGTCTGCATTCGTGCGGCTTGATCGGGCTTCGCAACGCTTGAGAAGACGGGCCGCCAGTTGTGAGCGTGGCTTGACCGCGACGCTCTCGGATATGTTCGAAGCAAATGGTCTTTCTATCGAACCCACGCATGGCTTGCCATGCGAACCTCTGCCGAGGGGTGGGCGTCGATAATGAGAGCGATCAAGTGCCTTAAGGGTATTCGGTGGATGCCTTGGCGCTGAGAGGCGATGAAGGACGTGGTACGCTGCGATAAGCCGTGGGGAGGTGCGAACAACCTTTGATCCGCGGATTTCCGAATGGGGAAACCCACCTTCGATCTCTGTTATTCCGAAGAGTTTGATCTGCGCGCACAGCGTCGGATCAACGTCATTGTGTTCCTTGATGAGGAACGGCGGGCTTTGTTTCTTAGCGTCGCGCAGCGACGCCAGGAGCGACTGCGACGCCGAGCCCATGCGAGGGGCGCGCCGCTTGCGGCGCAAAAACACAATGTCTTTGGACTAACAGAGATCATGAGAAGGTATTTATGACTGAATCCATAGGTCATAAAAGCGAACCCGGTGAACTGAAACATCTAAGTAACCGGAGGAAAGGACATCAACGAGACTCCGTTAGTAGTGGCGAGCGAACGCGGACCAGGCCAATGCTCATAGTCTTTTAACTCGAACCGACTGGAAAGTCGGGCCATAGTGGGTGACAGCCCCGTAGGGATTTCGAAGGCTATGGGATACGAGTAGGGCGGGACACGTGCAATCCTGTCTGAACATGGGGAGACCACTCTCCAAGCCTAAGTACTCCTCAGCGACCGATAGTGAACAAGTACCGTGAGGGAAAGGTGAAAAGCACCCCGACGAGGGGAGTGAAACAGTCCCTGAAACCGGATACCTACAAACAGTCGGAGCCCGCAAGGGTGACGGCGTACCTTTTGTATAATGGGTCAGCGACTTAAAGTAACGAGCAAGCTTAAGCCGGTAGGCGTAGGCGCAGCGAAAGCGAGTCTGAACAGGGCGTTCAGTTCGTTGCTTTAGACCCGAAACCGAGTGATCTAGCCATGAGCAGGTTGAAGGTGCGGTAACACGCACTGGAGGACCGAACCGGTGTCTGTTGAAATAGACTCGGATGACTTGTGGTTAGGGGTGAAAGGCCAACCAAACTCGGAAATAGCTGGTTCTCCGCGAAAGCTATTTAGGTAGCGCCTCGCATGTATTCTCCAGGGGGTAGAGCACTGGATGGGCTAGGGGGTCCCACAGACTTACCAAACCCAACCAAACTCCGAATACCTGGAAGAACTATGCGGGAGACACACGGTGGGTGCTAACGTCCATCGTGGAGAGGGAAACAACCCAGACCAACAGCTAAGGCCCCCAATTCGTGGCTAAGTGGGAAAGGATGTAAGAATCCCAAAACAACCAGGAGGTTGGCTTAGAAGCAGCCATCCTTTAAAGAAAGCGTAACAGCTCACTGGTCTAAATAAGGGTTCTCGCGCCGAAGATGTAACGGGGCTCAAGCCACGAGCCGAAGCTTTGGGTTCATCCGCAAGGATGAGCGGTAGCGGAGCGTTCCGTAAGCCGTTGAAGGAGTAGCCGTGAGGCGCTCTGGAGGTATCGGAAGTGCGAATGCTGACATGAGTAACGAGAAACACTGTGAAAGACAGTGTCGCCGAAAGTCCAAGGGTTCCTGCGTAAAGTTAATCTTCGCAGGGTTAGCCGGTCCCTAAGGCGAGGCCGAAAGGCGTAGTCGATGGGAATCACGTTAATATTCGTGAGCCAGTGGATGGTGACGCGTTGCGGAAGTCGTTCGAACTTACTGGATTGTTCGGGCGGCCTAGCGGCGCCAGGAAATAGCCTCCACATCAGACCGTACCCGAAACCGACACAGGTGGACTGGTAGAGCATACCAAGGCGCTTGAGAGAATGACGTTGAAGGAACTCGGCAATTTACCTCCGTAACTTCGGGATAAGGAGGCCTTCGGTTTGGGCAACCAGATCGGAGGGGCACAGACCAGGGGGTGGCAACTGTTTAACAAAAACACAGGGCTCTGCGAAATCGCAAGATGACGTATAGGGTCTGACGCCTGCCCGGTGCCGGAAGGTTAAGAGGAGAGGTGCAAGCCTTGAATTGAAGCCCCGGTAAACGGCGGCCGTAAATATAACGGTCCTAAGGTAGCGAAATTCCTTGTCGGGTAAGTTCCGACCTGCACGAATGGCGTAATGACTTCCCCGCTGTCTCCAACGTCAGCTCAGTGAAATTGAATTCCCCGTGAAGATGCGGGGTTCCTGCGGTCAGACGGAAAGACCCCGTGCACCTTTACTGTAACTTTGCATTGGCATTCGTGTCGGCATGTGTAGGATAGGTGGTAGGCTTTGAAGCATGGGCGCCAGCTCGTGTGGAGCCACCCTTGAAATACCACCCTTATCGTCATGGATGTCTAACCGCGCTCCGTCATCCGGGGCCGGGACAATGCATGGTAGGCAGTTTGACTGGGGCGGTCGCCTCCCAAAGAGTAACGGAGGCGCGCGATGGTGGGCTCAGAGCGGTCGGAAATCGCTCGTCGAGTGCAATGGCATAAGCCTGCCTGACTGCGAGACAGACAAGTCGAGCAGAGACGAAAGTCGGTCATAGTGATCCGGTGGTCCCTCGTGGAAGGGCCATCGCTCAACGGATAAAAGGTACGCCGGGGATAACAGGCTGATAACCCCCAAGAGTCCATATCGACGGGGTTGTTTGGCACCTCGATGTCGGCTCATCACATCCTGGGGCTGGAGAAGGTCCCAAGGGTTCGGCTGTTCGCCGATTAAAGTGGTACGTGAGCTGGGTTCAGAACGTCGTGAGACAGTTCGGTCCCTATCTGCCGTGGGTGTAGGAGAATTGAGAGGATTTGTCCCTAGTACGAGAGGACCGGGATGAACATACCTCTGGTGGACCTGTTGTGGCGCCAGCCGCAGTGCAGGGTAGCTATGTATGGACGGGATAACCGCTGAATGCATCTAAGCGGGAAACCCACCTCAAAACGAGTTCTCCCTCGAGAGCCGTGGAAGACGACCACGTTGATAGGCCGGGTGTGGAAGCGCGGCGACGCGCGTAGCTTACCGGTACTAATAGCTCGATTGGCTTGATCGCTCTCATTTATCAACGCCCATCCAAAATAGAACGACCATTTGCTTCGATGTGTTTCGCCGGCCTGGTGGCCTTCGGCGAAGCGATCAGACCCGATCCCATCCCGAACTCGGCCGTCAAACGCTTCAGCGCCAATGGTACTATGTCTCAAGACCTGGGAGAGTAGGTCGTCGCCAGGCCTGCCAAACACATCAACCTTCCTCTTCCGATCACACACATAGCGCCGCCCAAAAGCGGCGCTTTTTAGCGTCTCGGCGCGGGGTGGAGCAGCCCGGTAGCTCGTCAGGCTCATAACCTGAAGGTCGCAGGTTCAAATCCTGCCCCCGCATCCAAGACGTCCTAATCCCCAATAAATCTGAAGCCAAGCGCGAGCCAGAAGCAGGGCCTTCAGGCGTGCGATTGCATTGCAGCAATTTTTTCTTGACACTTGTGCGATGCAGCATTATGAATATGGTTACGCAGCGAGATTGGTCTCGCTCCGTAGCCCTCCTTGGGCGTTTCCTCCCTTGACTTGGGCCGCTGGTCTTCCGGCGGCCCCTTTTTTTTGTCTTACGCAATGAGGTGGAAGAAGGAGCCCGAAACGGCGCCGGTCCGCAGGCCCTCGGTTTTGTCCGTTTCGCCGTACGCGTCCCTGGCCAGAACGAAGGGCTCGCCCGATTGTCTCACGACTGTGGCGTAGTGAAATTCGTGGCCCCGGAAGCTCGCGCCCTTTTTTCCCAGGAAGTGGTCGGCGGCGAGTTCGGCCTGCCGGTAACCGAGATGCAGCTTGCGCGTGGCGAAACTGGTCTCGAGATCCAGGAGGCCCGCCATCTCATGGGCCGCGCCCTTGGCGTCGATCAGGGAGCGGCCGAGAACCATGAACCCCCCGCATTCCCCATGTATCGGCCGCGTCTTGGCGAAATGACGTAGGCCCGAGAGGAAGTTGCGGGATTGCGCCAGCCGCCCCGCGTGAAGTTCCGGATATCCGCCGGGCAGCCAGCAGAGATCGCAATCCGGGGGCGGCGCTTCGTCGGCCAGCGGCGAGAAGGGAAGAAGTTCAGCGCCAGCCGCGCGCCAGCCCCGCGCGTGATGGGGGTAGAAAAAGGAAAAGGCGTCGTCGCGGGCGACGGCGATTCGTTGCGCCGGGGGCTTTATCGCAAAAGCGGGCGCGGGCGAGACGCGGCCGGCGCGGGCAGCTTGCGCGATTCCCTCGATGTCGAGACGCCTCTCGACGAAATCCGCAAGCGCATTCAGCCGTCCGTCGAGGCCCTCGGTCTCATTGGCCTGTACAAGGCCGAGATGCCGCTCGGGGAGACGGACCGTTTCGTCCCGGGGCAGCGCGCCGAAAAACGGCAAGCCCAACGCCGCGACCGCGTCGGCGACGAGCCGAAGATGGCGCTCGCTGCCAACGCGATTGGCGACGACGCCCGCAATCGTCAGCCGCGGATCGTGGGACGCGAGGCCGCGAATGACGGCCGCCGCCGTCTGCGCCTGTCCGGAAACGTCCTGCGCGAGCAGAACGGGCCAGCCCAGCAGGGCGGCGATATCGGCGCTCGCGCCGACTCCCGCCGCGCCGCCCGGCGCCCCGTCGAACAGCCCCATCGCGCCTTCGGCGATGATGATGTCGGCGTCGGCGCTGGCAAGCTCGGCCAATGCGGCGATCGCGCCGGGGGCCATGGCCCAGGAATCGAGGTTGAGGCTGTCGCGCCCAGTCGCCGCGGCGTGGAAGGCGGGGTCGATATAGTCGGGGCCGCATTTGACGGCGCTGACGCGCAGGCCGCGCCGCGCCAACGCCCGCATGAGCCCGAGCGCCAGCGTCGTCTTGCCGGAGCTCGACCGCGCCGCTGCGACGAGCAGGCCGGGCGCCGTCACCGCTCTCCTCGCGGCCGGAAGCGCCGATCGTAGTTCGCATCATAGAGCGCGCTTTCGCGGAAATCTTCCGCGCCGAGAGAGGGGCCGACAAGGATCAGCGCCGTACGCGCCATCGGCGCTCGGGCGGCGAGCGTCTCGATGTCCGCGAGCGTGCCGCGCACGATCGTCTCATCCGGCCAGGAGGCGCGATAGACGAGGGCCACGGGGCATTCGGGGCCGTAGAAGGGCGTCAGCTCTTCGACGACGCGCGCCAGCACATGGATGGAGAGATGGATCGCGAGCGTCGCGCCCGACTGGGCGAAGATCGGGAGCGTTTCCCGCTCAGGCATGGCGGAGGCGCGCCCCGAGGTGCGCGTCAGGACGAGCGACTGCGCGACCTCGGGCAGGGTGAGCTCGCGTTGCAGCGCGGCGGCGGCGGCGGCGAAGGCGGGGACACCCGGCGTCATCGTGTAGGGAATGCCGAGGGCGCGCAGGCGGCGGGTCTGTTCGCCGACCGCGCTCCAGATGGAGAGATCCCCCGAATGCAGGCGGGCGACGTCGAGGCCCTTCTCATCGGCGGCCTGCATTTCGGTCAGGATGTCGTCGAGCGATAGCGGCGCCGTGTCGACGATGCGCGCGTTTGGCGGACAATGCGCGAGGACCCCTGCCGGTACGAGAGAGCCGGCGTATAGACACACGGGGCAGCGCGCAATGAGATCGCGGCCGCGCAGCGTCAGCAGATCGGGCGCGCCGGGGCCGGCGCCGATGAAATGTACGGTCATTCTGATTCCTCTGCGCCGATCGCCAGCGCGCAGGCCACGTAAGGCGTCGCAACGCGGGGCGCGAGCAATCGGCTTCCGGGTCCCGCGCCCACGAGCGCGGCGGCTTCGGCGACGCTGCCCACGCCGAACATGGCCTGCACGCGCGGCGAGTGAGTCGGGGCCGCGCCCTTTCGCGCCTTGAGCGCTTCAAGCGGCAGGAAAAGAAGTTTGACGCCGAGCGTCTCCGCCGCTTGGCGCAGCCCGGCTTCGTCGGCCTTGCTTTCGAGCGTGAACAGCGTCAGCGACGAGAGCGGCGCGCCATGGCGGGAAGCGACCTCGCGCACGAGATCCACGACGGCTTCCGCCGCCACGCCTCGGCGGGCGCCAATGCCGGCGGCGTAACGTGCGCTCACGCTTTCACTCCGCGCCATTGCAGCACCGCCATGGCGGGATCGAGCGCGTGAAAGCGCCCGACCGGGCGGGCGCGCGAGATTTGCAGATGTGTGAGGTCGCCGCCTTTTTCTTCGAAGGCTTGCGTCAGCAGCGTCTGCGTTTCGAGCGTGACCGCGTTGACGACGATGCGGCCGTGAGCGGGCAGCGCGCGCCAGGCCGCCTCCAGCGTTTCGGCATTCGCGCCGCCGCCGATGAAAATGGCGTCAGGGGCTTGCAGATCAAGCAACGCCTGAGGCGCTGCGCCCGTGACGATTTCAAGATCGGGAGTTCCGAGCGCGAGGGCGTTTCGCGCAATGCGCGCCGCGCGCAGCGCATCACGCTCGATGGCGACGGCGCGATTGCTGGGATCGCTCAGCATCCACTCGATCGAGATCGAGCCCGAGCCCGCGCCGACGTCCCATAAGGTTTCACCCTTGCGCGGCGCGAGCGCCGAGAGCGTAACGGCGCGAATTTCACGCTTGGTGAGCTGGCCATCATTTTCGAACCAGTCGTCGGGCAGACCGGGCGCGCGTGGGATCATGCGCGCGCTTGGATCAGCAACGATCTCGATCGCGACTGTGTTGAGCGCGGCGACGTCGTCAAGACAAAACGCGTCAGCGCGCGTCTCGTGGATGCGTTCTTTCGGGCCGCCGAGGCGTTCGAGCACGATCAGCCGCGACGCGCCCATGCCGTTTGCGGTGAGGCGTTGGGCGATACGCGCCGGCGTCGTCTCGTCCCATGAGAGCGCAAGGAGGCGCGCGTGCGGCTGCAAATGCGGCGTGAGACGCTCGAAAGCGCGCCCATGCAGGGACAGCAAAGCGCAATCCTGCTGACTCCAACCGAGCCGCGCGGCGGCGAGCGAAAAAGCGGACGGCGAAGGGATGACGAAGATTTCCTCGCGCGACACATGCCGGCTGATGAGATCGCCGACGCCGTAGAAGAAGGGATCGCCCGAGGCGAGCACGACCGTCGGGCTGCCGCGCTCGGCCAGAAGGCGCGGCAGGGCGTCCGTGAGCGGAGAGGGCCAGCTCAGCTTTTCCGCCGCCGCGTCGCCTATGAGCGCAAGATGTCTTGCGCCGCCGATGATCAGCCTCGCATTGGCGATGAGCGCGCGCGCGGCAGGCGGCAGCGACTCGATCCCTGCTTCGCCGATGCCGATGATGGAGAGCCATTTCTCCATTCTAGAGCGCCTTCCGCGAACTATAGACCCAATCGCGGGCGCCGCGGCGCGCAATGCGACGCGTGCCGCTTGCGCCGATGACGACGAGCGTCGCCATGTCGACCTGCGCAGGGTCGACGCCGTCGAGTTGCGTCAGGATGATTTCTTCCTTTTCCCGGCCCACGGATTTGGCGAGGCCAACGAAAGTCTCGCCGGGAAGAAAGCGCCGAAGCAGCGCAAAAGCGTCGGCGATGCGCGTCGGGCGGGCGCGGGAAGCCGGATTGTATAAAGCGATGACGAAATCGCCGCGCGCCGCATGTTCCAACCGCTTCTCGATCACATCCCAGGGTTTGAGATTATCCGAAAGCGATATCGCGCAGAAGTCGTGCCCGAGCGGCGCGCCGAGCCGCGCTGCCGCGGCCTGCATGGCGGAGACGCCGGGGAGCACGCGGATGTCGAGATCGCGCCATTCCTGCGGGCCGTGATCGACCGCTTCGAAAACCGCCGCCGCCATGGCGAAGACGCCGGGGTCTCCGCCCGACACGACGGCGACGATGCGTCCGCCCTGCGCGCGCGTCAGCGCCTCGCGCGCGCGGTCGAGCTCGACGCGATTGTCGCTTGCGAGCCGGGTCTGGCCTTCACGCAGGGGCACGCGCGCGACATAAGGTTCGTAGCCGATAATGTCCTGCGCCTCGACGAGCGCTTCGCGCGCTTCGAGGGTCAGCCAGCGTTCATCCGCCGGCCCGAGCCCAACGATGTAAAGACGGCCGCTCACGGACGACGGCCCTGTCCCGGCACAAGCGCCATGGAGAAATAGGGCGCCGCGTCATCCAGCTTCTCGCTCATCGGCATGATTTTCTCGCCGGCCATCGCGCCACGCTCGACATAGATCGCCCGCGACAACACGCCGGCGCGCTGCATGGCGCGGCGGAGTTTTGCGAAATTGCCGCCGAGTTTCATCACCACGGCGGCGTCGGTTCCGGCGAGACGCGCGGCGAGCGTGTCTTCGTCGAGCGTCGCGGGCAGAACGGTAAGAATGTCGTCTCCCCATGTCATGGGCTGTCGCGCCGCCGCGAAGCAGCCCGACATGCCGGAAACGCCGGCGCAGATATCGACGCGGAAGCGCGGCTCGAGCCGCGTGAACATATGCATGAAGGAGCCGTAGAACAGCGGATCGCCTTCGCACAGCAGCGTGACGTCCTGTCCCTGTTCGAGATGGGCGCAGATGCGCGCGGCGCTTTCCTCGTAAAACCCCGCGAGCGCGGCGACATAGGCCGGATCGTCGAACGGGATTTCAGTCGTGACGGGATAGAGAAGCGGCAGTTCTTCGCGGACCTTCGGAAAGTAGCGCTCTGCAATGCCGCGCGCGTGGCTCGCGCGGCCGCGCTTGGCGAAATAGGCGATGATCTTGGCTTCGCCGATGAGGCGCGCCGCCTTGACGGTCACGAGTTCGGGGTCGCCGGGACCAAGCCCGACGCCGATCAGCGCGCCGAGCGTCACGGCGCGCTCCTGCGATCTTGCGGGCAGAGCGTTCATTCCTTCTCGCTCGCCAGCGCGTTGATGGCCGCCGCAGCCATGGCGCTGCCGCCTTTGCGGCCCTTGACGATCGCGTAAGGGACGCGCCCGTCGGCGGCGAGCGCCTCTTTCGATTCCGCGGCGCCGACGAAGCCGACCGGCATGCCGATCACCGCCGCGGGAAGCCCGGCGCCTTCGTCGAGCATCTCGAGCAGGCGAAACAGCGCCGTCGGCGCATTGCCGATCGCAACGACGGCGCCGTCGAGTCGATTGCGCCACAGCTCCATGGCGGCGGCGCTGCGCGTATTGCCGAGCTCGGCGGCGATCGTTGCGACATCGGGCTCGGCCAGCGTGCAGACAACCGGATTTTGCGCCGGCAATCGCGCGCGCGTGACGCCATGGGCAACCATATTGGCGTCGCAAAGAATGGGCGCGCCACGGCGAAGGGCGGCTTTGGCGTCTGCAACGAAGGTCGGCGAAAATTCGATGTCGTCGGCGAGCTCAACCATGCCGCAGGCGTGGATCATGCGCACGGCGACTTTTTCCTGCTCTTGCGTAAAGCGCGCGAGATTGGCCTCGCTGCGAATGATTGCGAAGGAGCGCTCGTAGATCGCCGCGCCGTCGCGGATGTAGGTCAGGGCGTCGGACATAGCTTTTCCTTTGTGCGCGCGGCGAGCGCGCTTTCCAGGGCGTCGATCGTCAGCCCCTTCAGATGCGCAGCGTCGCCGGCGCCGCCGTTTTCGACAAGGTCGAAAAGGCCGTTGCTGGCGATGAGCGTGACGGGCGCGCTTTTCGGCCGTGCGCAGCCTTTGGCGCAGCCGGAAAGATGGAGCCCGACGCCATCCGTCCCTGCAAGCTTTTGCGCGAGTGGCGCAAGGCGCGCAAGATGCGCGCGCGTCTCGCCCTGCGCCTGCGGACATTCCGGCGCGCCGGGGCAGGCGACGACGGCGAGCCGCGGGTCATCCGACGAGACGATGAGGCCCCGCGCGGCGGCCTCGGCGACGATGCGCTGCGCCGCTTCGCGCGTCTCCGTTGGAATAAGAAAGGCGCGCCAGGGCGTGAGGCGGAGCTCCGAAGAACCGTGTTCTCGCGCCAGCGCCGCGAGGCGCAAAAGCTCCGCAGCCGTCCAGCGGCCGAACGGCGCGGCGACGCCCGCATAGCAGACGCTGGTTCCGACGGCGCCGAGAAAGGCGGCCGGCGCCGCTTGCCTGGGTCGCACGTAAGCTTCGGCTATTATCTCCGCCTTATTCATCACAGCGTCCACGCCGAGGCGGGCGACGAGGCGGCGCATGCGGCGCAGCTCGAACGCGCCATCGCGCAGCCCTACAAAAGCCCGGGCGAGGCTGAGCGCGGCGGGAACGGCTTCGGCCGGATCGAGAACGGCGGCGCGATCGTCGCCGCCGGCCAGGCTGACGGCGACTCTGTCTCCTTGCGCCGCCTCGATGCGGATGTCCGCTTCCACGTCGTCCAGCGGCGGGGGACCGCCGTCGTCGATGGCAAAGAGGAATTTCGGCGGGAGCGCGCGCAGCGACGCATCCGCTTGCAGCCCTTGCGCCAGTTCGGCCGCGAGCGCATTGGCGTCGAAGGCGCCCACGCCGAGGCCGGCGAGCGGAGCGGCGACAATATTTGTCACGCGTTCAGCGTCAGCGTCGGGCGCGAGCAGGCCGGCGGCGTCGAGACGCTGCAGCGCATCGCCGAGCGTGGCTTCGCTCACGCCGCGCAGCTGCAATTGCGCGCGTTGCGACAAATCGATGAGGCCATTGCCGCAAGCGGATGCGATCTCGGCCAGGGCCTCGATTTGGGCCGCGGCGATGCGCGAGCCGACGATTTTGGCGCGCATCAGCAAGCCGTCGTTGCTCTGCATCGGGGCGTACGCGCCCGGACACCAGCCTTTCACTTCTGGGGCGCCGGGGCGCCGGCCCTTGATTTCAGGCGCGCCCGACATCGGCGCCTCCGATATCGGCCAGCACATCCTGCACGCTGTTGCGGCGCGTGCGCCAAAGTTGACGCGCCAGCGCGTCGCTGAATACGCGCGCGATCGCCTCCAGCGCGCGCGGGTTCTCTCGGCCAAGAAAATCGCGCACGTTTTCGTCGCCGAGCGTGGCTGAGAATGCGAGCTCGAATTGCGCGTCGCTGACAAGCCCGCTCGTCGCCGCGAAGGCGTAAAGATTGTCAATCGCCTCGGCGATCTCAGCGCCGCCGCGATGGCCGTGACGCATCTGGCCGTCGAGCCAGCGTGGGTTCGCAAGCCGCATGCGCAGCACGCGCGCGACCTCGTCCTTGAGCGGCCTTGCGCGCAAGGCGTCGGGTCGCGTCGCGTCGAGATGCACCAGAGCGGCGTCGCCGCCGAGCATTTTGTTCGCCGCGGCGAAGCCGCCTTCATAGTCGACGAAGGCGGGGCCGGTCAGCACGTCGACTTCGGCCATATCCTGCACATGCACATGCGCGTCGGCGCGCGCCACCTGCGCGCTGAAGGCGTCGCGCGCCGGCGCGCTTTCGCCGTTGCGGTCGAGCGCGTGGCCGCCAGCGGAAAGAAAGGCCTGCGCGAGATCGTCGCGCGAGCCCCATTCGCCGCGCACGACCTTGTCGCTCACGCCGAGCCCGTAGCTTCCCTGCGCCGCGCCGAAAATGCGGGCAAGGTCGGATGCTTCTTTCAACGGATTGAAGTCTGCGTCTTCGTCCAGCGCGGCGACGGCGCGCACGGCGTCGTCGAAGAGCGCGATGAGCCCGGGAAACATGTCGCGGAACAGGCCGGAGACATGCAGGGTCACGTCGACGCGCGGAAAGTCGAGCTTGGCCTGCGGCAGGATTTCGAAACCGATGACGCGCGCGCTGGCGTCGTCCCAGCGCGGCGCGACGCCCATCAGCGCCAGCGCCTGCGCGAAA
Organism: Methylocystis echinoides; assembly: GCF_040687965.1. NCBI lineage: Bacteria > Pseudomonadati > Pseudomonadota > Alphaproteobacteria > Hyphomicrobiales > Methylocystaceae > Methylocystis > Methylocystis echinoides. The sequence goes on along the minus strand of NZ_CP156084.1, from coordinate 248,120 downwards.
TCCTCGCCACCCGTGCGAATGGCGGCGCTGCCCCAGAGATCGAGCATGATCGCGCGCGGGAACTCGCCATGAGTCTGCGCATGGTTCGTCATGATTTCCCGAGCGGCGCGGCGGCCGATGTCATAGGCCGTCTGCGTCGGCGCATGGCGGGGGTCGATGCAATAGAGATTGCGGCCCGTGGGCATCACGTCGGCGCGGCCGCGCGAGGGCGCGCCGGCGGGTCCGGGCTCCACGAAACGGCCCGCGAGCGCGGCGATCAGCGCACGGCGCTCCGATGCGGCGCAGGCGTTGCGCGCCGGGTCGGCGTGGGCGCGCCCGAAGACATGCAGCCCGTCGCCGATGCGCAGCTCCTTGAGGTCGCACATCCAGGCGTCGAGACGCGCCAGCGTCTCCGCAAGGTCGGTCTCGCGCGTCGCGCCGCATTCTTGCGCGAGTCCGCTGCGCTCGGCTTCGTCGACGATGGCCTCCGCGATCAGCCTGGCGCGCCGCGGATCGAGCGACGCAGCCGCCGCATATTCGTCGAGCAGCGTCTCTATTCGTTGCGCCTTGTCGTAGACTTCGGCTTGCACGAGCGGCGGCGTCAGATGGCCGATGACGACGGCGCTCGTCCGTCGCTTCGCTTGCGCGGCTTCGCCCGGGTCGTTGACGATAAAGGGGTAGATGAGCGGCGTCGGCCCCAAGACGACCTCGGGCGCGCAGTCCGGCGACAACATCACCGATTTGCCGGGCAGCCACTCCAGCGTGCCATGCGCGCCGAGATGAATGAGCGCGTCCATCCGACGAACATGACGCAGCCAGAGATAGAAGGCGACATAGGCATGGCGCGGCGGGCGCTGCATGTCATGATAGGTTTCGTATCGCTCCGCGCGCGCGCCGCGGTCCGGCTGCAGGGCGACGACGAGATTGCCGGCTGTAAGGCAGGAGAAGCGAAAGGCGCCGTCTTCAATAGCCGGATCGTCTTGCGGCGCGCCCCATGTTTCATTGACGCCGGCAACAAAATTATCGGGGAGGGCCGTGAGCAGGCGCGTGTAATCGACGAGCGCAAAGTCGACGCTTTCCGCGCCTTCCTCCAGCGCGCGAATGAGTCGAGCGGGAGAAAGGTGAGCGGCCTCGTTTGCTTGGTGGAGGGGAGGGCCGACCGAGTAACCCGCTTCCTTCAGCGCCTCGACAATCTCCGCAACGCTCGCCTCGGCGTCCAATCCGATCGCATAGCCGCCTCGTCCACGGCGCGCGGGGTAATCCGAAAGGATCAGCGCGATGCTTTTCTCGCCGTTCGGCTTGCGGCGCAGGCGCGCCAAATTCGCCGTGAGATCGGCGACGAAAGCGATGCGCGAAAGCTCCGGCGCGTGGCGCGGTTCGGCGAGCTCGGCGGCGCCGCGCGCGGCGGTCTCCTTGAAGGAGATGGCGCGCGTGAAGATGCGGCCGTCGACTTCCGGCAAGACGACGTTCATCGCGAGATCGGCGCCATTGGCGCCACGCGCGGAGGCCGCCCAGGCGGCGCGCGTCGAGGTCGCCAAAGCGACCTGCAAGACCGGCGCGTCGGCGCGATCGAGCACGCAACCGCCGTCACGCCGCGCGGAGAAGGCGGTGGCGTTGACAATAACGTCGGGCGCAAAACGATCGAGCGATTGCGCGACGAAAGCCTCGCTTTCGCTTTCCTTGAGGCTCGCCACATAAAGCGCGTCGACGGCAAAGCCGCGGGCGCCTAAAGCCTCGGCCAGCGCCTCGATGGGCGCGACATCGTCCGCGAGATAGAGCGAACGGTAGAACACGATCGTCGCGCGCGGCGCATCGCCCGCGGCGCTGAAACAGGCGGCGTCGAAGCGGCCCGCGCTGGATACAGGCGCGCTTTCACGCCAGGCGGCCGGACGCCCCGCGAGGGTCGACGCGTAGGCGAGGAACGAACGCAGATTGTCTCGCCCCCCCTCCTGGAAAAAGCGCCAGATGCGATGCAGCGCCGCCGCGTCGAGCGTCGACGCCTGCGCAAGCCGCATGTCGGCGACCGTATCGCCCGGCACGACTGCGAGCGCCACGTCATGGGCGCGGGCGAGCGCCGCGACCTGCTCGACGCCATAGGCCCAATAATCCTTGCCGCCCAAGAGCCGCACGACGATGAGCTTCGCATGGCGCGCGACGGAGTCGAGATAGAGATCGACGGAATAGGGATGCGTCAGCTGCGCGAGCTGGGCGCAGCGCAGGCTCGCAAGCCTCTCGCGCGCCTCGTCATGCAGGCGGGCGACGAGGCGCAGCTCCGAGTCGGAGAAAGACAGAAAGACAATGTCGCCCGGCGTTTGCTTGAGATCCGTCGCCGCGCCGGCGTCGTCGAGGCTATGAAGATCGCGCGGAAGGAGATGCATGGCGCGTCACGGCTGGGCCAGCGCGGCGGCGATGGCGTCGCGATCGAGACCCTTCTGGCCGATCACGACGAGCCGGCTCGCGCGCTCTTCGCCCGGATTCCAGGCGCGATCGAAATGGTGCTGGATGCGCGCGCCGACGCCCTGCACGAGCAGCCGCATCGGCTTGCCGGCGACCTCGACAAAGCCCTTGATGCGCAGCACGTCGTGGGCGCGCGCGACGTCTGCGAGTTTCGCAACAAGCGCAGCCGCGTCGGACGCGGCGGGCAGGCTCACGACGAAGCTGTCGAAGTCGTCGTGATCGTGATCGGGCTCGGCGTCGTGATGCGAGGGGCGATTGTCGAGATCATTTTCCGCCGCCGCAGCAAGTCCGAGCAGCACGAGCGGATCGACCCTGCCTTCATGCGCGCGCACGAGTTTCACCGCCGCGCGCGCGCCCGACGTGAGACGCGCGGCCACCTCGCGCGCTTCATCTTCGTCGAGCAGATCGGTCTTGTTGAGGATGACGAGATCGGCGCAGGCAAGCTGATCCTCGAACACCTCTTCGAGCGGATTGTCGTGGTCGATCGTCTCGATCGCGGCGCGTTCCTCGGCGATCGCGTCAAGATCGTCGGCGAAGCGGCCTTCCGCCACCGCCTTGCCGTCAATGACGGCGATCACGCCGTCGACGGTCAGCCTCGAGCGGATCGCCGGCCACTCGAAGGCCTTTACCAGCGGCTTGGGCAAAGCGAGGCCGGACGTCTCGATGATAATGTGATCGGGCCGCTTTTCATGCGCGAGCATCGCTTCGATGGCCGGCACGAAATCGTCCGCCACCGTGCAGCACAGGCAGCCATTGGCGAGTTCGACGATATTTTCGTCGGGGCAATTCTCGACGCCGCAGGCGCGCAGAATGTCGCCGTCGACGCCGACGTCGCCGAATTCATTGATGACGAGGGCGAGACGACGGTCGCGGGCGTTCTCCAGCACGTGACGGATCAGCGTGGTCTTGCCGGCGCCCAGAAAGCCGGTGACGATGGTCGCTGGGATTTTCTGCGCGCTCATGCCGCCTCCGTTTCATCGCGTGACGAGAGCCGCCAGACGAGGCCGGCGAGCGCGCCGGCGAGCACCCAGCATGTCGCCTGCACTGCGAGCGACGCGGCGGCGAAACGCGCGGCGAGTTCAGCCGGAACCGTGCTTTCGGGCGCCGCCGGCGTCGGCCAGAAAAAATGCGGGGCGACGAGCATCGCGACGCCGAGCGCTCGGGCGACGACGGAGTCTCCCCGTAAAAGCGCATAAAGGCCCGACGCCGTCGAAACGGCCGTGGCGAACCACCAAAGCTGACGGCCCACAAGATCGGTCTCCGCCGCGCCGGGAAGCTGCGGCGCGAGGCCGAGGCTGGTGGCGAGGCCAGTGGCCGCGAAAGCGCAGGCGCCCCACAGCGCGGCGCGGCGCGGGCCGATCGCATCGCCCGACGCCAGCATGCCGGCGAGCAGGATCAGCGCATAGCCGATGCAGACGGCGACGGTTGCAACGCTCGTCGCCGCGGTGCGCCGCAGGCCCTCGAAAGCGGGCGCCGACTGTTCGGCGGCGTCACGCGCATGCTGCGCCGCCTCATAGACCTCGGCGGCGAGGATGAGGGGAGTGGTGGTGACATGCTGCAGGGCCGCGACAGCGAGTCCCGCAACAACGCCGGCGACGAGGCCGGCCGCCAGAAGGCGCGCGATCACGGGTCGCGTGGCGCGGCGATCAGTGACACGGGAAAGAGAGCGCGTGGCGCGAATCATGCGCCGCGTCGTGAACGCTCTGGGAATTGGCGAAGCCGGCGCCGTAGACGAGGCCGACGCCAAGCACAAAGGCGACGAAGGCGGCTTTGAGAACTTCCGCGCGCGAGGTTGCAAGCGAGCGGACGGCGGCGGTGTTGGTCGTCATGCGACGTCTCCCTGCCGCCCCACCGGCGGCGAAATGTTGCGACAGGCGATGAAGCATCGCCGCGACGGCAGGTCTCCTGGCTTCCGGTGCATCATCCGCGCCGCCTTCCCAAGCCTTTCGCTCAGTGGCCGATGGCGCAGCCTTCCCGGTTACAGTTGCGGGGGCAGCCGCGGTTTTGGGGCGTGCCCGCACCGCGTTCCCTGTTCGCCTTCTTGCGAAGGACCGTCGCGACCAGTCATATGCGTTGGTTCTGTAGACGTCAAATGAGGAGTCCGGCTTGACGGAAGAGGAAAACGACGCCGCGCGCCGCCACCGCGCCAAGATGGAAAAGCGCAAGGCCGTGCAGGACGCCGAGGTCGCCGGCAAGACCATCGCGCAACAGGGCCTGCTCATGGTCCACACCGGACCGGGCAAGGGAAAATCGACTGCGGCCTTTGGTCTTGCCTTACGGGCGCTTGGCCACGGCTGGAAAGTGGGCGTCGTGCAGTTCGGCAAGGGCCAGTGGCGCAGCGGCGAGCGCGAGATGCTCGAAAAGCTCGGCCCGGTGTCCTGGCATACGCTGGGCGAGGGCTTCACCTGGGAGACGCAGGACCGCGCTCGCGACGAAGCGGCCGCGCGCCGCGCCTGGGACAAGGCCTGCGAATTGATGGATGACCCCGACGTCCGCCTGCTGGTGCTCGACGAGCTGAATATTTCGCTGCGCTACGACCATCTCCCGCTCGAAGAGGTTCTCTCCCGACTCGGGTCGCGACGCGCCGACCTTCATGTCGTCGTCACAGGAAGAAACGCCAAGCCGGAACTGATCGCGGCCGCCGACCTGGTGACAGAAATGACGCTGGTGAAACATCATTTCTCGGCGGGCGTGAAGGCGCAGGCGGGGATCGAGTTTTAGTCCGACAGGCGCGTGCGCATGGCGTCGCGCCGCTCAAAAAAGGAGGCCGACGCTCGAGCTTGTCGAGACCGTCGGCTCCCATTTGCTCGACCACATAGAATATGGCCGACCCTGCAAAGACGAGACCGGGAGCGAAGCCCCCGGCAAGTCCATGGCAGGGGTATGATTACTGAACCATGCGAACGGTGCGGCCGACGCCCGGATCGGTGCCGTTGCCCGTACCGTTGGTGCCCTCGGGGGAGATCCAGTCCGGAACCCACGTGAGAGCGACGATGACGAAGCCGACGAAAGCGGCAACCCAGATCAGCATCTTGCCAATGTCGCCGGAGTTGTGAACGTTGACGGCCATGCGTTTTCCCCCTGTTGTTTTTTTACCAGAATGCTTGCCGCATCGAGGTAACCCTAGCTCGATTCAAAACGCTTGGCAATGCGCCTGTAAAACCGGTTTTTAAGGGTTCAAAATTGCCATATAAGCCAATAAGTTCATGGCATTAGACTGCGACAACAGGTCGCGGAGGAAATAATTTTTGCGTCGCAAAATTTAAAGTTTTCGCCCTCACGGGTCCTTTCCCGGCGGGCTGCTCGGGCGCGCGCGGGGGTCGGCGCGCAACCGGCGCGACGAGGCTATTGCTCCTTGGCTGCGCTTCGCCTATAAGCGCGCGCATCCCACAGGCGAAAGTCTCACGGCGTCTGATCCAAGACGTCGTTTCCGGTGGTCGGATTTCCGGCCCGTCCAAGCTTTCGCCGAGGCTCAACCGGAGAAAAAACATGGCGATTCCCGATTTTTCCATGCGCGGCCTTCTCGAGGCGGGCGCTCATTTCGGCCACCAGGCGCATCGCTGGAACCCGAAGATGGCCCCTTATATCTTCGGCGCGCGCAACAACATCCACATCATCGACCTCGCCCAGACGGTGCCGCTGCTGCATCAGGCGCTGAAGGTCGTCTCCGACACGGTGGCCAAGGGCGGCCGCGTGCTCTTCGTCGGCACCAAGCGCCAGGCGCAGGACCAGATCGCCGACGCCGCCAAGCGCAGCGCGCAATATTACATCAATTCCCGCTGGCTCGGCGGCACGCTGACCAACTGGAAGACGATTTCCGGCTCCATCAACCGTCTTCGCAAGCTCGACGACCAGCTCTCGGCCGGCGCCCAGGGCGTCACGAAGAAGGAACGCCTGCTGCTGACGCGCGAGCGCGAGAAGCTCGAAAAGGCGCTGGGCGGCATCAAGGACATGGGCGGCACGCCCGACCTGATCTTCGTCATCGACACCAACAAGGAGCAGCTCGCGATCAAGGAGGCCAACCGCCTCAAGATCCCGGTCGTGGCGATTCTCGACACCAACTGCGATCCCGACGGCGTGACCTTCCCGATCCCCGGCAATGACGACGCCGGCCGCGCCATTGCGCTTTACTGCGATCTCATCGCCAAGGCGGCGATCGACGGCATCTCCCGCAGCCAGGGCGCGCTGGGCGTCGACCTCGGCGAGGCCGAAGCGCCGGAAGCCGAGCCCGCGGTCGCCGACAGCGCTGGCGCCGGCGCGGCTTATGAGTCGACGGAAGCCTTCGAGCTTCTCGCCGCCCCGCGCGGCGCGCCCGACGATCTCGCCAAGCTGAATGGCGTCGGTCCGCAGCTCGTCAAGAAGCTCAATGACGCCGGCGTCTTCCATTACTGGCAGATCGCCGCGATGACGCCCGCCGACGTCGAGAAGGTCGACGCCGATCTCAAGCTCAACGGCCGCATCTCCCGCGACGGCTGGGTCGATCAGGCGCGCGCGCTTTTGTCCGCGTAACGCGGACCGTCATTTTTTGGCTTTACCCCGGGCGCCGGCTCTTTCCTGAGCCGGCGCCCGTCGCAATAAACGCCCCAGAGAGCCGGGAAGCCGCCCGCATGCTTCCAACCGGCGAAACAGAAGGATTTCAACCATGGCCACGATCACCGCCGCCCTCGTCAAGGAACTGCGCGAGAGCACTGGCGCCGGCATGATGGATTGCAAGGCCGCGCTCACCGCGACCGAAGGCGAATTCGAGGCTGCGGTCGACTGGCTGCGCAAGAAGGGTCTCTCCAAGGCCGCCAAGAAGGCCGATCGCGTCGCCGCCGAAGGCCTGGTCGCCGCGCTGACCGGGGACAAGACCGGCGTCGTCGTCGAGGTGAACTCCGAGACCGACTTCGTGTCGCGCAACGCCGACTTCCAGACGCTCGTTAAGAACATCGCCGAAGTCGCGCTGAAGAGCGGCAAGGCTGACGCCGCGGACCTCGGCGCGCAGGCCTATCCGGGCGGCGGCACGGTCGCCGAGAACGTCACCAGCGCCGTCGCCACCATTGGCGAGAATCTCACGCTGCGCCGCGCAGCCGCGCTCACGGTCGGCGACGGCGTCGTCGGCCGCTATGTGCACGGCCAGGTCGTCGACGGCCAGGGGAAGATCGCCGTCATCGTCGCGCTGGAGTCTACGGGTGACAAGGAAGTTCTCGCCAAGCTCGCCCGCGAGATCGCGATGCATGTCGCCTCGGCCAATCCGCAGGCGATGGACGCGTCGGGCCTCGACCCGGCCGTGGTCGAGCGCGAGGCCAATCTGCTGCGGGAGAAGAACGCCGGCAAGCCGGAGAACGTGCTGGCCAAGATCGTCGAGTCGGGCGTGAAGACCTTCGCCAAGGAAGTCTGCCTGCTCGATCAGGTCTCCAACCACCCGGAGCACAACGGCAAGACCGTCGCGCAGGCGGTGAAGGAGCTCGAGGGCAAGGCCGGCGCGCCGATCGCCATCAAGGGCTTCATCCGCTACGCGCTCGGCGAGGGCATCGAGAAGCAGACGAGCGACTTCGCGGCGGAAGTGGCCGCGGCGGCGAAGGGCTAAGGCCCCGCGGGCAGGCCGGGGCGCTCACGCCTCCGCCGCGCCAAAAACCAGGCATTCATGCCCCTCATGCTTCGAGACGCCGCCTTCGGCGGCTCCTCGGCAGGAGGGGCTTTTCATTTTTGCGGCGCTCACTGAGGCCTTATCCAGCCGCGCGCGCCGCGCGCGTGCGAAGCACGAGGCCGCCTCGCAATCCGATCAGCAACTGAGCGGGCGGGACGATTCATTTCCTTCGTTTCCGCCGGGCCCGCGGCCGAGCATCCTGAAACAATCCCGATTCCCCCGCGTTTCGCCGATTGGCGGGGCGCCGGGAGGGTTGCGATGCCTGCGCATGAACATCCAATCGAAGAAACCATCCGGGAGAATGTGTCGGTCAACGGCATCGAGAGCGAGCCGGTCGCGCCGGGCATGACGCAGGGAGATGGTCTGCGCGATCCGCGCGAGCTTTATCCCAAGCCGCCCTTCGACAAGCAGCCGCAGCCCTGGCCGGGCCTTGCCTGCAAGATGCGTCCGCGCCCCGATCACGGCGAGATGAGCTATCGCGGCTCGGACCGGCTCGCCGGCCGCCGGGCGTTGATCACCGGCGGCGATTCGGGGATCGGGCGCGCCGCGGCGATCGCCTTCGCCCGCGAGGGAGCGGACGTCGCCATTAATTACCTGCCCGAGGAGGAGGAGGACGCGCGCGAGGTCGTCGAGCTCATAAATGACGCCGGCTGCAAGGCGGCGGCGCTTCCCGGCGACATACGCGACGAGACCTTCTGCAAGCGGCTGGTCGAGGACGCCGTGGCCGAGTTCGGCGGGCTCGACCTTCTCGTCAACAACGCCGCGCGCCAGCATGTGCATGAGTCCATCCTCGAAATCACCACGGAAGACCTCGACTGGACCTTCCGCACCAATCTCTACGCGCTGTTCTGGATCACCAAGGCCGCGATCCCGCACATGCCGCCCGGCTCGACCATCATCAACACGACCTCGATCACCGCCTACCAGCCCTCGCAGCATCTGCTCGATTATGCGGTGACCAAGGCCGGCATCCTGAATTTCACCTGGGGTCTCGCCAAGCAGCTCGCCTCGAAGGGCATTCGCGTCAACGCCGTCGCGCCCGGCCCGTTCTGGACGCCGCTGCAGCCGTCGGGCGGACAGACGCAGGAGCATCTGACCGAATTCGGCGGCGACACGCCGCTCGGGCGCCCCGGCCAGCCGGCGGAAATCGCGCCGCTTTACGTGCTGCTGGCGTCGGCGGAATCGAGTTACGCAACCGGCCAGGTCTTCGGCGCGACGGGCGGCGAGACCGGACCGTGAGCGCTGCTCACGCACTTGCGAAGGCGGCGCTCGGTTCGTATGTAAAGCGCGCCCCGCCCGAGCAAGACAGCGAGATCCGCCATGCCCGACTACGCTTCGAAGCGATACAAACGCGTGGTCGTGAAGCTTTCGGGGGAGGCGCTTCAGGGCTCCTCTCCCCATGGGCTGGACGCCGTTACGCTGGAACAGATCGCCAGGGATCTCGCCACCGCCTCGGAGAACGGGCACGAGATCGCGGTCGTCGTCGGGGGCGGCAATTTCTTCCGTGGAATCAAAGGCGCGGAAACCGGAATCGAGCGCGCGCGCGCCGATTCGATCGGCATGCTCGCGACGGTCATGAACGGTCTTGCGCTGGAACAGGCCGTGGAAGGGCAGGGGCGTCCGGCGCGTTGCCTCTCGGCGGTGCCCATGCCCTCGTTGTGCGAATCGTTCTCGCGCCGCGCCGCGCTGCACCATCTCGCCAAGGGCCGGGTCGTGATCGCGGCGGGCGGCACCGGCAATCCCTTCTTCACGACCGACACGGGCGCCGTGCTGCGCGCGGCGGAGCTTTCCGCCGATGCGGTGCTGAAGGCGACCCAGGTCGACGGGGTCTATACGGCCGATCCCAAACGCGACCCTTCAGCGCGACGTTACGATCGCTTGACCCACGACGAGGCCATCGCGCAAAATCTCGCGGTGATGGACACGGCGGCTTTCGCGCTGGCGCGGGACAACCGGATTCCGATCATTGTTTTTTCCATTGGGGAGCCCGGGGCTATCGCCTCGGTTCTATCCGGGGGTGGGCGATCCACCCTCGTCGCGCCATAGGGCCAGGACGCTTTCCACGCGCGTCGGTTCTAAAAACATGCCATAAGGGGCCCTTGCTTCGCGCATCCCGGCCTCCCGCGGGCTCGGGTCGCAAAAAAGACCGCCCCCGTGCGCGTTGCGTCGCCGGGAGCGTAAGACAGGTTTGGGGAGATCATGACGGATAAATTCCACCTCGCGGATTTGAAGCGCCGCATGCAGGGCGCCATCGCGACGCTGAAACACGAATTCGGCGGCCTGCGCACGGGTCGCGCCTCGGCGAGCCTGCTCGACCCGGTCCATGTCGACGCTTACGGCCAGGTTTCTCCCCTCAACCAGGTCGCCACCGTCAGCGTCCCGGAGCCGCGCATGATCTCGGTGCAGGTGTGGGACAAGGCGCTGGTCATCGCCGTCGACAAGGCGATTCGCGAGGCCAATTTGGGTCTGCAGCCGACCGTCGAGGGCCAGATATTGCGTATCCGCATGCCGGAGCTCAACGAGCAGCGCCGCAAGGAACTGGTCAAGGTCGCCCATAAATACGCCGAGGAGGCCCGCGTCGCCGTGCGTCACGTGCGTCGCGACGGTCTCGATATCCTCAAGAAGCTCCTGAAGGATCACGCCATCCCGGAGGATGACGAGAAGCGGCACGAGACCGAAGTGCAGAAGGCGACGGACGAGGCGGTGAAGGAGATCGACGCCGCGCTGGCGACGAAGGAAAAGGAAATCATGCAGGTCTGAGCGGCGGCTCGGACTTGGGACCATTGGGGTCAAGCCTGGGTCTCTGTTAGGATTTCTCCGACGAACTGGAACGTGAGGATGGCGGAAGGCGAGATTCTCGACATGGCGGCGACGTCTCTCGGCGTTCCGGCGGCGCCGCGGCATGTCGCGCTGATCATGGACGGGAACGGCCGCTGGGCCGCCGCCCGCGGCCTGCCGCGCTTCGAGGGCCATCGACGCGGGGTCGAGGCGCTGCGGCGGGCGGTGCGCGCCGCGATCGATCTCGAGATTTCCTACCTGACCGTCTATTCCTTTTCGGCCGAAAACTGGTCGCGGCCGCGCGAGGAGGTGCAGAGCCTGCTCGGCCTGCTGCATCGCTTCATCCGCAACGATCTGGCGGAACTGCACGCAAACAACGTGCGCGTGCGGGTCATTGGCGCGCGCGACGATCTCGCGCCCGAGATCGCCGACCTCCTGAAGGAGGCCGAGCAGGTCACCGAGGCCAACACCGGCTTGACGCTCGTCGTCGCCTTTAACTATGGCGCGCGTCAGGAGATCGCCGCTGCGGCGCGCGCGCTCGCACAGATGGTGGCGGAGGGGCGTCTGTCGCCGCAGGAGATCGACGCCGACGCGATTTCCGCGCAGCTCGACACAGCCGACATCCCCGACCCCGACGTCATCATCCGCACCTCCGGCGAGCAGCGTCTGTCCAATTTCCTGCTCTGGCAGGCGGCTTACGCCGAATTCGTATTTCTGCCGATCCTCTGGCCGGACTTCGACCGCGCGGCCATGGTCGCGGCGCTCGAGGAATATGCGCATCGCGAGAGACGCTTCGGGCGGGTCGAGGCCCCGCGCAGCGCCAAGACCGCGTCATGAGGAGGCAAGCTTAAGTGAGCGCCACGCCGAAGAGCGCGGGCGCTGGGAGCGGCGGCTTCGCTGATCTCGGCCCGCGCGTCCTGTCCGCCGTCGTGATGGTCGGGGCGGCGCTGCTGACGCTCTACCTGGGTGGAGACGTCTTCGCCCTCTTTTGGATTCTGGCGGGATTTGCGATCAACTGGGAATGGCAAGGCCTTGTCGGCGGCGATCGGCGGCGGTGGCGCGTCGCGGCGGGCGGCGCGGCGGTGGCGGCCGCCGCAGCCCTGGGGCAGACGGGCCTCGTCGGCGTCGCGGCCCTGACCATCGCCGTTCTTGCCGCCGTGGCGGCGAGTCTGGCGGGACCGGAGCGGCGGCTCTGGGCAGCCGCGGGCGTCGCCTACGCCAGCGCCCCGATCTTCTCGGTCTGCTGGTTGAGGCAATCGCCCGACCATGGGATCCTCGCCATCGCCTTCCTCTTCGCCATTGTGTGGGGCACGGACATCTTTGCCTATTTCGGCGGCAGGTTGATCGGCGGGCCGAAGCTCTGGCCGCGCGTCTCCGCCGGGAAGACCTGGTCCGGCACGATTACGGGCGTTCTCAGCGGGGCGGCCTTAGGGCTCGCGACCGCCTATTTCGGCGGCGGCCCGGCGCTTGCAGGCGCAAAGACCTTTTTGGTCGCGCTGCTGGCGGCGGCCGTGTCGCAAATGGGGGACTTGTTCGAGTCTTCGGTCAAGCGCCGCTTCGGCGTGAAGGATTCGAGCCGGATCATTCCCGGCCATGGCGGCGTGATGGACCGTCTGGACGGCTTCATTTTCGCCTGCGTCCTGGCCGCGGCGATCGGCGTGGCGGGCGGCAATCCCAACCACAATCTGTTTTTCTGGTGACGAGAGCATGGGTTTGAACAAGGCAAAGGCGAACGGGCGCGCGCGGCCCCCGCGCCGCATCGTTCTTCTCGGCGCGACTGGATCGATCGGCCGGTCCACTGTGGATCTTCTGGAGCGCGATCCCGATCGCTTTTCGGTCTCCGCGGTGGCGGGCGGACGCGATGCGGCGGCGCTTGCGGACGTGGCGCGCCGCACCAAAGCGGAATTCGCGGCGATCCGCGACGAAAGCGCATATGTGGCGCTCAAGGAGGCGCTGTCCGGCACGAATATTCAGGTCGCCGCGGGTCGCGACGCCGTGATCGAGGCGGCCGTCCGTGACGCCGATCTGGTAGTTTCCGCCATTGTCGGCGCGGCGGGCGTGGAGCCGACCCATGCGGCGATTTCGCTGGGGCGGGCGGTGGCGCTCGCAAACAAGGAATGTCTGGTTTGCGCGGGCGCCCCCTTCATGCGCACGGCGCGCCGCATGGGGGCGCATCTGCTGCCCGTGGACAGCGAGCATAATGCGATTTTCCAGGCCCTCGGCGGCGAGGACCCCGCCCGCATCGAGCGCATGATCGTCACGGCCTCCGGCGGCCCGTTCAGGACCTGGAGCAAGGAGCGCATCGCCGCCGCGACCGTCGACGAGGCGCTCAATCACCCCAATTGGGCGATGGGCCCCAAGGTGACGGTCGATTCGGCCGGGCTGATGAATAAAGGCCTGGAGCTCATTGAAGCGCATCATCTTTTTGGCGTGTCGGCCGAAAAGCTCGAAGTCGTGGTGCATCCGCAGTCGATCGTGCATGGCCTCGTCACCTTCTCCGACGGCTCCGTCACCGCCGGTCTGGCCCCGCCGGACATGCGCGTGCCGATCGCCCATTGCCTGGCTTTTCCCGAACGGCTGACGACGCCGGCGCGGCGGCTCGATTTCGCGCAGATCGGCTCGCTGACCTTCGAGGCCCCGGATTTCGAGCGCTTCCCGGCCTTGAAGCTGGCCCTCGACGCCCTGGGTCAGGGCGGGGGCCTCGCCACAGTCTTGAACGCGGCCAACGAAATCGCCGTCGCGGCGTTCCTCGATCGGCGCATCCCCTTCTCCGGCATCGCCAAACATGTGGCGGAGGCTTGTGAGGCGGCGCTTCGTGACGGCTATGCGCAGGAGCCGGCAAGCGTGGAAGAAGCGCTCGGCGTTGACCATATTGTCAGAGAAAGATCGCGGCGGGCCTTGGCCGTTGACACGCCATCGGGCATGTTAACCCTTCAGTAACCACGCTGCGGCCCGCGGCGTGAAGCGTTGGAGGCGACGAGTGCTAGACATGCTGATGACTTTTGCAACCTACGTCATCCCCTTCGTCTTTGTTCTGAGCATCGTCGTTTTCATCCACGAATTCGGCCATTTCATCGTCGGCCGCTGGTGCGGCGTGCAGGTCGACGCCTTCTCGATCGGCTTTGGGCCGGAGCTTTTCGCACGCGTCGACCGGCGCGGCACGCGCTGGCGCGTCGCCGCCATTCCCCTCGGCGGCTACGTCAAATTCCATGGCGACGCCAATGCCGCGAGCGGTCCCGACGCTGAGTCGGTCGAGGCCATGCCGGCGGCTGAGCGCGCAGTGACGTTCGCCGCGCAGCCTGTCTGGAAGCGTTCGGCGATCGTTTTCGCCGGGCCCTTCGCAAACTTCATTCTGGCGATCGTGATTTTCACCGGCATGTTCTCGATTTACGGCCGGATCACGCTCGCCCCCCGCGTCGGCTCGCTGGTGGCGGGCGGCGCCGGTGAGAGCGCTGGCTTCCAGACGGGCGATCTCGTGCTGTCGATCGACGGCGTCGCGATTCCGACCTTCGCGAAGATGCAGGAAATCGTTGCGAGCTCCGCCGAGACGAAGCTGGTTTTCGTCGTGCGCCGGGGCGAGCGGGACGTGACGATCGAGGCCACGCCCGCGCTGAAGGACGTCGAGAGCGCGGCCGGGAAGGTTCGAATCGGCATGCTCGGCCTCAAGGCGTCGACCTCGCCGGCGGACATGCACGAGGAGCGCTACGGGCCGGTGGCGTCGGTCGGGGCGGCCGTGGACGAGACCTGGCAGATCGTCCGCCGCACGGGCGTTTACATCGGCGGCTTGATGACCGGGCGGGAGCGCGCGGATCAGCTTTCCGGCCCGATCGGCATTGCGCAGATTTCGGGCCATATGGCCCAGGCTGCGCCGAAGGTCGGGTTGGGGCCCTTCCTCAACCTGATCGCTATCCTGTCCGTCTCCATCGGCCTGTTGAACCTGTTGCCGGTCCCGCTGCTCGATGGCGGCCATCTGCTGTTTTTCGGCATCGAGGCGATTCGCGGCCGCGCGCTCAACGATCGCGCTCAGGAAGTGGCTTTCCGACTGGGCCTCGCCATGGTCGGCACGCTGATGATCTTCTCGACGTATAACGACATCGCGCGCTTGATCCAGCGCCTGGCCGGCGGCTCCTCCTAAGCCAGCGCCGTTGTCGGCCATTTTCGGCGAAACCGTGGCCGCCGCCACGGTTTTGTCGTTTTTCGCCGGAGGCGTCGCCGGCGATTAACGATCTGCTGACCATGAATCGTGGCTTTGCGGCCACGCCTTCGACAAATTGCTCGAACAGATTTTATTCTGCGTTTGCAGGGTAGGTTAAACCCTGTAGAAGGTTCAACTGGACCGATATGGCGTCTTTCGCCATGTACATATCATTGTAAACATGCCGCGCTCCGGGCGGTGACGTTGCGACGAGGACCTGCTTTACATGCAATCCATCTGCGGCATCTGGAAATCTTCGTCATTGCTGGCCGCCCTGCTGGCGGCGCTGGTGGTGTTGTCAACGCCAGCCGCCGCGGCGATCATCGTTCAGGGCAATACGCGCGCCGACGCGGAAACCATCCGGTCCTATTTTACCGGGTCGAGCCCGCAAGAGGTGGAGAAGGGACTGGAGGCGCTGCGCGACAGCGGGCGGTTTGCGACGGTCTCGGCGTCCCGCAAGGGCAATGACGTGATCATCCGCGTCACCGAAGGCAATCAGATCAATCGCGTCGTCATCGAGGGCAACAGCAAGGTCAAGACCGAGAATCTGCAGCCCGAATTGCGCACCCGCGCCCATGGCGCCTTCAGCCAGCAAGTGGCCGAGGCCGACGTCGCCCGCCTCACCGAGATTTATCGTCGCGCCGGCCGCGCGGCGGCGAAGGTCTCCTATCGCACCGTCGAGCTGCCGAACGGCCGCATCGACGTCGTCTTCGCCGTTGCGGAAGGCGACAAGACCGGCGTCAAGGAAATCCGCTTCGTCGGCAACAACGTCTATTCGAATCGCCGCTTGGTCGGGCTCATGGAGACGACGGAGATGAATCTCCTGTCGTTCCTCAAGACCAGCGACGTTTACGATCCCGACCGCATCGCCTCCGACCTCGAACTCGTGCGCCGCTTCTATCTCAAGAACGGCTACGCGGATTTTCGCGTCGTGAGTTCCGACGCCCAGTTCGATCCCGCCTTGGGCGGCTACATCATCACCATCGTCGTGGAGGAAGGGCCGCAATACCATGTCGCTTCCGTCGACGTGGAATCGCATCTTCCCGACATCAACGGCGCGGCGCTGAGCGATCTGCTGCGCATCTCGCCCGGCGACGTCTATAACGGCGACGCGGTCGAGAAGACGGTCGAGTCGCTCACGCGTGAGGCGGCCAGGAAGGGCTACGCCTTCACTCAGGCGCGTCCGCGCGGCGAGCGCAATCCCGCCGCCCAGACGGTCTCGATCCACTTCGTTCTCGACGAAGGGCCGCGCGTCTACATCGAGCGCATCAACATTCGCGGCAACACCCGCACGCGCGACTATGTGATCCGGCGCGAGTTCGACATCGGCGAGGGCGACGCCTACAATCGCGTCCTCATCGATCGCGCCGAGCGTCGCCTGAACGGCCTCGGCTTCTTCAAGAAGGTGAAGATCACCAATGAGCCGGGATCCTCGCCCGACCGCGTGATCCTCAATGTGGATGTCGAAGATCAGCCCACCGGCAACTTCGGCGTCTCCGGCGGCTATTCGACCAACCAGGGCTTCATCGCGGAAGTCTCGGTCTCGGAAAGCAACTTCATGGGCCGCGGCCAGGCTGTCCGTCTGTCGGTGCAGGCCGGCCAGATCGCGCGCGGCGTGAATTTCAGCTTCACGGAGCCCTATTTCCTCGATCAGCGCATCTCCGCCGGCTTCGACGTCTTCGCCCGTCGCCAGGACGCCTACAGCTACTCGATCTACTCGTCGACCTCGGTCGGCGGCACGATCCGCTTCGGCGTTCCGGTGACCGACGAACTCAGTTTCTCGCCGCGCTACTCGCTGTATCAAACGACGATCTCGATCCCCAACACGAACAACAAGCCGTACAATGACTGTACCGTTCCGACGGCGGTCACGCCCGGCCCCTCGCCCTTCTTCCCCTATGACCAGGGCTACCCGAACCTGCAGTACAACTGCTTGTCGAACGGCGAAGCTTCGCTCGCGATCAAGGAGTCGCAGGGCACGATCACGACCTCGTCGATCGGCTATTCGCTGAACTACGCCACAATCGACAACTTCATGAACCCGCACAATGGCTGGATGGTCAATTTCAGCCAGGACGCGGCGGGTCTCGGCGGCTACTCGCGCTACCTGCGCACGACGGGCGACGTCCGCTACTTCCACGAGGTCCCCTATCTGGATGACGTGGTCGGCATCGCGCGCCTGCAGGGCGGCAATCTGACGCCCTTTGGCGGCTATACGCCGCGCATTCAGGACAACTTCAACCTCGGCCCGAGCCTGGTGCGCGGCTTCGCGCCGGGCGGCATCGGTCCGCGCGACTCCAATCTGTTCACGACGTGGAACGCCCGTAACGGCAACTCGCTCGGCGGCACCGACTATGTCGGCGGCTCGCTCGAAGTTCAGTTCCCGCTCTGGGGCGTGCCGAAAGATCTCGGTTTGAGAGGCGCGCTGTTCGCCGACGCCGGCAGCCTTTGGAACTTCCAGGGCCGCACCAATTACGCCAACAATCTGCCGACCATCCCGGGCGTGACCTGTCTCGCCGCCTATACGCCAGAGGCGGGCTATGGCCAGGGCACCTGCGTGGTGCCGGCGTCCAACGGCTTCCGCCTCCGCTCGTCGGTCGGCGCATCGATCCTGTGGAACTCGCCTATGGGACCGATTCGCTTCGACTATGCGGTCGTCACGTCGAAGGCGGCGACCGACATCACACAGAACTTCCGCTTCTCCGGCGGCGCCAACTTCTGATAGTGCATTGGCTCGCCGGGCGATCCTCGCCCGGCGAGCCTTTTTGCGTCCGGAGTCCGGCGAGCGACCGAAATGAGCGTTGCAGCCTTTTTTCATCTGTCCCGGCCCTTCTCTGTCGCGGAAATCGCCGAGGCGACCGGCGCGACAATCAAAGAGGCCGGCAGGGACGCGGCCCCGCCGGTGATCACCGGCGTCGCCCCGCTCGCCGCCGGCCATCAGGGCGACATCTGCTTCTTCTTCTCGCCGCGCTATCGCGAGGCGCTCGCCTCATGCCGGGCGACGGCCTGTTTTCTGAAGCCCCGGCACGCGCATCTGCTGCCCGAGCGCATCATTGGCCTGCTCGTCGACGATCCCCAGCGGGCCATGACGGTCGCCGCTTCACGCCTGTTTCCGGAGGCGCTGCGGCCGGGATCGCTGTTTCGGGGCAATGGCGTGTCGCCGAGCGCGATCGTGCATCCCGAAGCGCGGCTCGAGCCGGGCGTCACGGTCGACCCCTGTGCGGTGATCGGACCGGGCGCTGAAATCGGGGCCGGCACGATCGTCGGCCCGCAAGCGGTCATCGGGCCGGACGTTAGGATCGGGCGCGACTGCTCGATCGGCGCGCAGGCCAGCGTCATCTGTTCGCTCATCGGCGATCGGGTGATCATTCACCCCGGCGCGCGGCTGGGACAGGACGGCTTCGGCTTCGCGCGCGGCGACAAGGGCTGGCTCAAGACGCCGCAGCTCGGCCGGGTCATCGTGCAGGACGACGTCGAGATCGGCGCCAACGCCGCCATCGACCGCGGCGCCACGCGCGACACCATCATCGGCGAGGGCACGAAGATCGATAATCTCGTGCAGATCGGTCACAATGTCGTCATCGGCCGGTTCTGCGCGATCGTCGCTCAGACCGGCGTCGCCGGCTCCTGCGAAATCGGCGACTATGTGGCGCTCGGCGGACAGGCGGCGATCGGCGGCCATCTCAAGATCGGCGAGGGGGCCGCCATCGCGGCGAAATCCGGGGTCATGCGCGACGTGCCGGCGGGCGCGCGCTATGGCGGAGCGCCCGCGCGGCCGCTGCGGCGCTATTTGCGCGGCGAGACGCTCATCGACAGGATGGCGCAGCGCGACAAGCCCGACGAGGCGATATAAAAGACCCCGCGGGGCGCGGCAGACGCCCAGATCAACGAGGGGGGGACGACCATGTCAAAGACTGAAGCCGGCGCGACGCTGGAGAGCGCGGACATTCTGGAGATCATGCGCCTCCTGCCGCATCGCTATCCATTTCTGCTCGTCGACCGCATCGTCGACATCCGCGGAGACGAGGCCGGGGTCGGGATCAAAAACGTCACGATCAACGAGCCCCAGTTCATGGGCCATTTCCCCGAGCGCCCGGTGATGCCGGGCGTGTTGCTGGTCGAGGCCATGGCGCAGACGGCGGGCGTCATCGTCATGCGCGCGCAAGGCCAAACCGAGCGGCCCAAGCTCGTTTACTTCATGACCATCGACGGCGCGAAATTCCGCAAGCCGGTGACGCCCGGCGACCGCGTCGAATTCCACATGACCAAGACCGCGCAGAAGCGGAATATCTGGTGGTATCAGGGCCGGGCGCTGGTCGACGGCGCGCTCGTCTGCGAGGCGCAGATCAGCGCGATGATGGGCGTCTGACTAGCGCCTCGATGACGGCCGCAATCCATCGCAGCGCGATTGTGGAATCGGGGGCGCGCCTCGGCGAGGGCGTCGTGGTCGGACCGTTCTGCCACATCGGCGCCGCTGTCGAGATTGGGCCCGGGAGCCTGTTGCATGCGCATGTGGTCGTCGCGGGACTCACGGCCATTGGGTCCGGCGCGCGCATTTTCCCTTTCGTGTCTGTTGGAACGCCGTCGCAGGATCTCAAAGCCGCTCTTGCGGAGGGTCGGGTCGCCATTGGCGCCGATTGCGTCATTCGCGAGGGCGTCACGATCAATTCAGGCGGCGGCGCCGGCACGCAAATTGGCGCCGGTTGCGCCTTGCTGGCCCATTCGCATGTCGCGCATGACTGTCGCCTTGGCGACGGCGTGGTGCTCGCCAATCAAGCGCTGCTCGGCGGCCATGTCGAGATCGGCGATCACGCCTCGATCGGCGGCGGCGCGGCGATTCACCAGAATGTGCGCATCGGCGCCCACGCCTTTGTCGGCGGCCTCGCCGGCGTCGAAGGCGACGTTATTCCTTTTGGCCTCGCGAGCGGCGATCGCGCGCATCTGTTCGGCCTCAATCTCATTGGCCTGCGGCGGCGCGGTTTTTCCGCCCAACGCATCTCGCGGCTGAAAGAAGCGTATCGCCGGCTTTTCGGAAAAGAAGACGCGCGGCCGCTGCGCGAGAGGCTCGACGGCGTGGCCGCCGCCCATGCGGGGGACGCCGACGTCTTGCACCTTATCGATTTCCTCCGCGCCCCCACGCAACGCC
Source organism: Methylocystis echinoides (assembly GCF_040687965.1). Classification (NCBI taxonomy): domain Bacteria; kingdom Pseudomonadati; phylum Pseudomonadota; class Alphaproteobacteria; order Hyphomicrobiales; family Methylocystaceae; genus Methylocystis; species Methylocystis echinoides. The sequence goes on along the minus strand of NZ_CP156084.1, from coordinate 227,936 downwards.
CGCTCTGTGCGCCGCGCGCGCGGACAGGGGGCCGGTGACCCGCATCTTCGTCATCGCGGGCGAGGCGTCGGGCGACGCGCTCGGCGCCGCGCTCATACGCGCCTTGCGCAAGCATTGTCCGCCCCTTCGCGTCGAGGGCGTCGGCGGCGCGGCCATGGCCGAGCAGGGGCTCGCCTCGCTCTTTCCGATTTCCGACATTGCCGTGATGGGATTGACGCCGGTTCTGGCGCGCCTGCCGAAACTCGTCGCCCGCATCGCTCAGACGGCATGCGCAGTGGTCGCGGCGAGGCCGGATTGCCTTGTAATTATCGACTCGCCGGACTTTACGCATCGGGTGGCGCGCAAGGTGCGGCGGGCGCTGCCCGATCTGCCCATTGTCAATTATGTGAGCCCGACCGTCTGGGCGTGGCGTCCTGGTCGCGCCAAGGCGATGCGCGCCTATGTCGATTGCGTGCTGGCGCTGCTTCCGTTCGAGCCCGAGGCCCATGCGCGGCTCGGCGGCCCGCGCTGCCTTTATGTCGGCCATCCGCTCGTCGAGCGCCTCGACGAGCTCGAGCCTGCGCAGAGCCGGCGGCCTTCGCTCCTCGTGCTCCCTGGCTCGCGACGCGCGGAAATCGCCCGCATGACGCCTCTTTACGGCGAGGCGCTGGAGCTGCTGATGCGCGGGCGAGACGACCTCGACGTCGCCATTCCAGTCGCGCCGGACATGGATGCGCCCTTGCGAGAGGCCTTGCGCAGCTGGCCGCTGGCCCCGCGGCTCATTAGCCAGAGCGAGAAATTCGCAGCCTTCCGGCAGGCGCGCGCGGCGCTGGTCACGTCCGGCGCGGCGACGCTGGAGCTGGCGCTGGCCGGCGCGCCGATGGCGGTGGCCTATCGCGTCTCGGGCCTCGAATCGCCGTTGCGCTTTCTCGTGACGGCGCCTTCGATCGTGCTGCCGAACCTCATCATCGGCGATAAGGTGATTCCCGAGTTCATCCAGGAGGCGGCGACCCCTCGGGCGCTCGCCGACGCCTTGGCGCCGCTCCTCGACGACACGCCAGCGCGCGCCGCGCAGCTCGCCGCCTTTGGCCGGGTGCGGGCGCGGCTGCTCGAGGCCGGCCCCCATCCGAGCGCGCGCGCGGCGGCCATCGTCCTCGATTATGCGGCGCGCGGGCGGGACTGAGGCGGGCTCCGCCAAGGAGCGCGCGCTCGGCCTTTTCCGCTTGTATCTTTTTGCCCCGCACTCATAATCCCCGGGAACTGAAGGCCTCGTCCTGACGCCGCGAGCGACGCTTGCGCACAAGGGACGAGACTGCCTATGGGCGGCTCCCGCCGCTCGCGCGAAAGGGAGCTGCATTGAGCGTCGTGGCGACAAAGAGACTCTATCTCACCCGGAAATCCTTGCATGCGATCATCGCGGCGCATGAGGCTGAAGGCGAGGGCGGCCTGAAACGCGCGCTCGGCTGGGCGTCGCTGATGTCGCTTGGCATCGGCGGCATCATCGGCGCCGGCATTTTCGTTCTCACCGGCACGGCCGCCGCCAATTACGCCGGCCCGGGCGTGATGGTCTCCTTCATCCTCTCGGGAGCCGCCTGCGCCTTCGTCGCGCTGTGCTACGCCGAACTCGCCGCGCTCATTCCGGTTGCGGGCAGCACCTACACCTACACTTACATTACGCTCGGCGAAATCTTCGCCTGGATCATCGGCTGGAACCTCATTCTCGAATACGCCGCGGGCGCCGCCACGGTCGCTGTCGGCTGGGGCGGCTATTTCAATCGCGTTTTGCACGGCTTCAACATCCACGTGCCCGACGCCTTCACGACCCCCACTTTCGCGCCGCTCGCGAGCGATCCGTCGGCGCATGGTTTCTTCAACGTCCCGGCGGCGGGCGTCATCCTCCTGCTGACGGCGCTGCTCGTGCGCGGCACGTCGGAATCGAGCCTCTTCAACAACGTCATCGTCGCCATCAAGGTCACCGTGGTGCTGATGGTGATTTTCTTCGGCGCCGGGCATGTCGACGCCGCCAATTGGTCGCCGCTCATTCCCGAGAACGCCGGCGAATTCGGCGTCTACGGCTGGAGCGGCGTCGCGCGCGGGGCCTCGGTTGTGTTCTTTGCCTATGTCGGCTTCGATTCTGTTTCGACCGCCGCGCAGGAGGCCCATACGCCGCAGCGCGACATTCCCATCGGCATTATCGGCTCGCTCATCATCTGCACGATTCTCTATGTCGCGGTCGCGGCCGTGGCGACGGGCGTCGTTAATTACAAAGAGCTCGGCGTGCCGGATCCGATGGCCCTGGTCATGGACCGCACCGGCATTTCATGGCTCGCCTGGGTCGTGAAATTCGGCGCGCTCGCCGGCCTCACCACCGCCATTCTTGTGCTGCTCTACGGGCAGACGCGCATTTTCTTCACAATGGCGCATGATGGGTTGCTGCCGGCGGTCTTCGGCCGGCTGCACGCGCGCTACCGCACGCCTGCGGTCAGCCAAATTCTCGTCGGCGTCGTGGTGGCGCTCGCCTCGGGCCTGTTCCCGATCGACATTCTCGGCGAGATGGTCAGCATCGGCACGCTGGCGGCCTTTGCGCTCGTTTGCCTGGCCGTGATGAATCTGCGCACCATGCATCCCGAGCTGCACCGGCCGTTCCGAGCGCCGGGCATTCCGGTGATGCCGATGCTCGGCATTTTGTCCTGCCTCGCGCTGATGGTGGCGCTGCCGCTCGACACCTGGCTGCGGCTCCTTATCTGGACCGCTTTGGGTCTCGCGATCTACATGGTCTACGGGGTCAAGCACGCGAGACGCTAAGCGCGAGGAGGCGCAATGGCCGCGCCGCTCATCCTCTGGTTTCGAAACGACCTGCGCCTCGACGACAACCCGGCGCTGGACGCCGCCGCCCGCAGCGGCGCGCCGGTCGTCGCTCTTTATGTTCTCGACGACGAGAGCGCCGGGCGCTGGCGCATGGGCGCCGCGAGCCGCTGGTGGCTGCATCATTCGCTCGCGGCGCTCGCCGCCGATCTCGGGCGGCTCGGCGTGTCGCTGATCTTGCGGCGCGGGCGCGCCGAATTCGTGCTCGAAGGGCTGATCGAGGAGACAGGCGCGGGCGCGGTTTACTGGAACCGGCTCTATGAGCCCTGGGCGATGCGGCGCGACAGCGAGATCAAGGCGTCGCTGCGCGCGCTTGGGCTCACGGTTGAGAGCTTCAATGGCGCGCTGTTGTTCGAGCCGGCGCATATGCGCAACAAACAGGGCGAGACGTTCAAGGTTTTCTCCCCCTTCTGGCGCGCCTGCCTCGCGAGCGGCGGACCGCCGCCGCCGCTGCCGGCGCCCAAAAAGCTCGCCGCCGCGCGGGCGCCCGAAAGCGACGCGCTCGACGACTGGCGTCTGCCGCCGACAAAGCCCGATTGGGCGCAGGGACTGCGCGAGACCTGGCGCGTCGGGGAAAAGGCCGCGCGGGCGCGACTTTCCGAATTCGCGAAGGACCGCTTGCGCGATTACAAGACGGCGCGCGACTTCATGGGCGAAGAGGGGACCTCCCGGCTGTCGCCACATCTTCATTTCGGCGAGGTTTCGCCGCGCCGCGTCTGGGCGGAGGCGACCAGCCAGGCCGGCGAAGCCGGCCTTCCGTTCTTGCGCGAACTCGGTTGGCGCGAATTCTGCCATCACCTGCTCGTCGCCTTCCCCGAAATGCCCGATCGCGGGCTCGACAAGCGTTTCGACGCCTTCTCATGGCGAGACGATCCCGCGGCGCTCGCGGCGTGGCGCAAGGGCGTGACCGGCTATCCGCTCGTCGACGCGGGCATGCGCCAGCTCTGGCTCACGGGCTACATGCACAATCGCGCGCGCATGGTGGCGGCGAGCTTTCTCATCAAGCATCTGCTCATTCCATGGCAGATCGGCGAGCGCTGGTTCTGGGATACGCTGGTCGACGCCGATCTCGCCAACAACAGCGGCGGCTGGCAATGGGTCGCGGGCTGCGGCGCCGACGCCGCGCCGTATTTCCGGGTGTTCAACCCGGTGCTGCAGGGCGAGAAATTCGACCCCTATGGCGACTATGTGCGCCGTTATGTGCCAGAGCTCGCCGGACTCGACGCGCGCTGGATTCACCGGCCCTGGGAGGCGCCTGCGGATGTGCTGGGCCAAGCCGGCGTGCGGCTCGGCGAGAGCTATCCGCGTCCGATCGTCGACCATGCAGAGGCGCGCGCGCGGGCGCTGGCGGCGTTCGAGGACGTGCGGCTCAATTGAGACTTTGGGCCCAACGCCCTGCTTGCATTGCCGCGCCCGGGATGAGAAACCCGCCGGCGTAGCTTGCCCATTGGACCCATGCCCTCAGAGATCAGACCTTTCGAAGAAATCCGCATGCTGTTCGCCGCTCTGCCGGGGCCGAGCGCCGACAGCGTCGCGGCCGTGCGGGCGCGCGACGGCGAGCTCACCAAGCCGCCGGGATCGCTCGGCCGGCTCGAGGAAATCGTCGAATGGCTGGCGGCTTGGCAAGGGGCCCCGCAGCCGGCGGTCGAGCGGCCGCTGGTCGCGGTTTACGCGGGAAATCACGGGGTCGTCGCGCAGGGCGTTTCGGCCTTTCCGGCGAGCGTCACCGCGCAGATGGTCGAAAATTTCAGGAGCGGCGGCGCCGCGATCAATCAAATCTGCAAGGCCCATGGCGTCGGGCTGAAGGTGTACGAACTCGCGCTCGAGCGCCCGACGCAGGATTTCACCCAGGCGCCGGCCATGGACGAGCGGGAAGCCGCCGCGACCTTCGCCTATGGCTTCGAGGCGATCGAGGGCGGAATCGACCTGCTCGCCCCGGGCGAGATGGGCATCGGCAATACGACGAGCGCCGCCGCGATCTACGCCGCGCTCTACGGCGGCCCCGCGTCGCGCTGGATGGGGCGGGGGACCGGCGTGGACGACGCCGGGCTCTCGCGCAAGAACGCCGCGATCGAGGCGGCGCTGGCGCTGCATGGGCCGCATCTTTCCGATCCGCTCGAGATCATGCGGCGGCTCGGGGGCCGCGAAATCGCCGCCATGATGGGCGCCATTACGGCGGCGCGGCTCAATCGCGTGCCGGTCGTGCTCGACGGCTATGTCGTCTGCGCGGCGGCGGCGCTGCTTCACGCCATGACGCCGGACGCCATCGCGCATTGCGTCGCCGGCCACGTGTCGGCGGAGGGCGCGCATCGGGAGGCGCTGGAGCGGCTCGGCAAGAAGCCGCTGCTCGATCTCGGGATGCGGCTCGGAGAGGGGTCAGGCGCCGGCCTCGCGATCGGGCTCATCAAGACCGCTCTCGCCTGCCATCGCGACATGGCGACTTTCGCGAGCGCCGGGGTAAGCGGGAAAGAAACTCAGCCCGCACCATGAATTGTCATATCGAGACGGTAAGGTTGGCTCAGTCGAAGGGAAGCGCCGCCGCATGAATCCTGCACTTTTGTCCGCCAATCTTTCCCTGGCGTTCCTGCCCGTCGCGTTCCTTGCGCTGCTCGCGCACCTCAGCCATCTCGCGGCGCCGAACCGGCTGATCCATCTCTTCGACGCCGCCATCGCGGCCGGACTGGTTTACCTCTTCGGCTCGCGCGCTCTTGGCTGGGCCTTCATGCCCCGCGAGGCGCTGCTGGGCCTTTACGCCCTTATTTTCGTCGCGGTCGCCGCGGTGTCCATCCAGCGTAAGATGCGAGGCGCCAACGCAGGCTTCGCCTCGGGATCAATGCTGACGCAGAGCGCGGCGATGGCCTATGTGTTCGGCCCGTTCGATTACTGGAAGCCCATCGTCTCGGGCCTTCTCGTCATCTATTTCGGGCTGGAGCTGCTTCGCTGGCTGGCCGGGACCGAGCAGGCGGTCGAACAGCGCGAGGAAACAGACCACCGTCCGCCCCTGTTCCCGCCCAAACGCGTGCGCGGCCGACGTGAAATCGCCCTTGCCGGCGTCGCGGCGGCCTTCGTCTATCTGTTCGTCACCGGAATGGGAAGGACGCCGCCCTCGCTCGCGTCGCAGGAATCCGCCGACGCTCAAAATACCGCATCCGCGCCGGCGGAAAGCGGCGCGGCCCCGTCCGATGAAACGGCGACGTCGAACGACGCACGAGGCGGCGCCGAGGCCAACGCCAATATGGGCGAGCGGGGGTCCGTGAACGCTTCGGATCCGGCTGCCGCAGCGCCCCAACAGTCGGCCGGGAAGAACCTCTACACGGCGGCCGCCGGCGATACGCTCAAATCCGTTGCAAAGAAGCTTTATGGAAAGCCGGAGAAATGGCGCGCCCTCGCCGCCGCCAATCCCGGCCTCAAGCCTGCGACGAAGCTCAAGGCGGGGCAGGCGATCTCCGTGCCAAAGTAAATTTTGGCGAAGGCCGCGCTTAGACGGGCCTCTTACCTCGCGTCGGGGAAGGGCTCCGGCGCGGCGTAATTTGCCGGGGCCGCGCCCGTCAGAGCTCCGAGGAACGCGACGATGTCCGCGGTCTCCTGCCGGGACAAAGTCTTGCCGAGCTGGGTTTTGCCCATGATTTCGACGGCCTTCGGCAGGTCCTCGACCGAGCCGTCGTGGAAATAGGGCGCGGTCTTCGCTACGTTGCGCAGGCTCGGGACTTTGAAGACGTAGAGGTCGACGTCGTTCTTGGTCACGTCGGCGCGGCCCTTGTCCGGCGTCTTCGCGCCCGTCTCTTTCCAGTAATCCTCAACTACGCCGAATTTCTGGAAGGAATTGCCGCCGACGCCCACGCCGTTGTGACAGGCGGCGCAGCCCGTGTCGATGAACAGGCGCAGGCCGGCGAGCTGTTGCGGGGTCAACGCCTTCACGTCGCCGGAGAGGAAGGCGTCGAATTTCGACGGCGTCAGCAGCGTCCGTTCGAACGCCCCGACGGCGACGCCCCAGTTCCTTGAATTGACCGGGTCCTTGTCGCCCGGGAAGGCTTTGGCGAAGGCCTCGGGATAGGCGGGAATCGCCTTCAGCTTGCCCATGGCCGTGGCCTGGTCCGGATTGCCGAAGCTCGCGGGGCCGAGCAGCGACTTTTCCGCCTGGTCCTCGAGCGATTCGCGATCGCCCCGCCAATGTTGCTTGACGTTGAGCGCGGCGTTGAAAATCGACGGCGCGTTGCGCGGGTTCTCCTTGCCGAAAACGCCGATCGCCTTCGGCAGGCCGTCGCTCGCCTGCCTGTCGGGCAGATGGCAATGCGCGCAGTTTACGTTGCCGTCCATCGAAACCCTGTTCTCGAAGAACAGTCGGCGGCCGAGCTCGACTCGCGCGGCGTCGACCGAGTCCTTGGCGACGGGGACAGCGGGAAGCGGCTGAAAGACTGCCTTCGCCTCGTCGAGGAGTTTCTTTGGATCAAGGGCGCCGGCGGCGGCGGGCGCCGCAAAGCCGGCCACCAGAAGCAGGGAAAGGATGGGCTGTCGCATATCAACCCCGCGGTGGCCCGCGGCCTCTGAAACCAGGCAAAAAAAATCGAGCCAAGTAGAGACGCCGGCGTGCCGCCGCGCTGTTCCTACCGGCTCGATTTTTTGTGAGCAGACCGCCGAAAAGGCGGCGACTCGCGTGAAATCTTAGATTTCGGCCGACGAGTAGGCGGTGACTTCCATGCCCACGCAAACTTCGACGATCACAGGGGTGGTCCAGGCCATTGTATTTCCTCCGTTTGGAACTCAGTCGGCTGCTTCCTGCTCTTGGATGTCCTCGGCTTCTCGGGCCGGGCGACGGGGGCAGGTTCGAGCTCGGCGAGAGGCTTATCACGTTCATCTCGGCGGCGCAATTGGCCTAGCCTGCGCACCTGTTCATAAGAAACGCGGGCGCGCGGCGGCGCGGGTGCGGCGCCTTACGTCTCGACATGGGGCGTGACGGCTGCTAGGCATAATCGGCCTTTGGAAGGGGCGGCGGCGCAAGCGGCCCGGCCCGAAGCGCGTCAAACAAAAAAGCCTTTGAGTTTTCCTCCGGCCGCCGGCATAGCGAGGGCGACTTGGGCCCGCGTGGCGACCCGCCCGCGGCATTTTCAACGACCGCCCAGCGGCACGAGGCAGGAAGCGGATGAGCAAGGCGACGCTCGACGGCAAAGCGATTGCGCTCGAAGACGCCTATAAACAGGTGGCGCGGATTCTGAGCGACGCGACATTTCCTCTTGTCGGGGGCCTGGGGGCCGACGTTCCGGGCGCCCGCGCGGCGATTCTTCTCGCCGAGCGGCTGCGCGGCGCCTTCGATCATCTCGCCTCGCGCGATTCCCTCGCCGATCTCGACGTCAAGCGCTCCTTCGGCATGTTCACGACGACAGCCAACGAGGCCCGCGTGCGCGCCGACGTCGTGGTGCTTCTCGGCCCCGGCCTGACAAAGGAATGGCCCGGCATGCTGGAGCGCCTCGCGCTCGATCAGGCCCCGCGCCACGGCTCGCAGGCCGGCCAGCCGCGCAAGGTGATCTGGCTCGGGCCGGACGCCGGCGAGACGGACGCCGTTCCCGGCGCCAAAATCATTCCCGCCAGCCTTCAGGAAATCTCCGGCGTCCTCGCCGTATGGCGCGCGCGCGTCGGCGGCCGTCCCGTGGCGCTCGACGCGGCCAAGCTCGAACGCGTCGACGGTCTTGCGGAGACGCTGAGGAGCGCGCGCTTCGGCTGCTTCGTCTGGGCGGCGTCGACCGGGCTCGACGCGCTCGCGATCGAGATGATGCAGGCGCTCGTGACCGACTTGAACGTCACCACCCGCTTCACCGGCGTCCATATCGGGGCCCGCGCCGGCGCCGCGGGCGTGACCCAGGCGTCGGGCTGGATGACGGGCTTTCCGCCGCGCACCGGCTTCGGCCGCGGCTATCCGGAGCACGATCCATGGCGCTTCGAGGCCGCGCGTCTCGTCGACAGCGGCGAAGCGGACGCGGCCTTGTGGATTTCCGCCTTTGACGGCGAGGCGCCGCCGTGGTCGCGCGCCGACATTCCGCTTGTTACGCTCGCACCGGCGGGCGCCGCGCCCGCGCGCGGGCTTTACATTGAGGTTGGCCGGCCCGGCGTCACCCATGACGCCGTGCTCATGGCCCAGGAGACCGGCGGCCTGACGCTGCGCGCGGCGACGGCGCCGTCGGACGCGCCGACGGTTGCGCAAGTCATCGACGCCATCATGGCGAATGTTTCGGAGGTCGCGCCTTGCTGACAGTTTTGCGTGGCGGCCATGTCGTCGATCCGGCGACGGGCAAGGACGGCGTCGGCGACGTCTGGTTCGAAGACGGCCGCATCGTCGCGCCGCCGGCGGGCCGCAAGGCCGATCGGGAAATCGACTGCACGGGCCATGTCGTCATGGCCGGAGCCATCGACATCCATTCGCACATTGCCGGCGGCAATGTGAACACGGCGCGCCTGCTGCTCCCCGAGCTGCACCGCGCGATCCGCGCGCGTCTTTCCGGCACGCCGCTCTCGACGGCCAAATGGTCGACCTATGAGACCGGGCGGCTCTATGCGCAGATGGGCTTCACCACCGTCGTCGAGCCGGCGATGGCGCCGCATCATTCGCTGCAGACGCACTTCGAACTCAACGACGTGCCGATCATCGACAAGGGCGCATTGACGGTTCTCGGCAACGACGACTTCCTGCTGCGCCAGTTGCGCGCCGGCGAGTCGGAGACCGCGATCAACGATTATGTCGCGCAAACCGTGAGCGGCACGAAGTCGCTCGGTTTGAAGTGCATCAATCCGGGCGGCTGCGAAGCCTTCAAGGAGAACATGCGCGCCTTCGGTCTGGACGACGAGGTGCCCTTCTACGGCCTTACCTCGCGCAAGATTTTCCAGTCGCTGCAGAAGGCGACGCAGGCGGTGGGCATCCATCACCCGCTGCATCTGCACATGAACAATCTCGGCATCGCCGGCAATATTCAGACGGCGCTCGACACGATCGACGCGTCGCAGGGCCTGCCGCTGCATCTCGCCCATGTGCAGTTCTACGCTTACGGCACGGAAGGGAAGAACGCCTTTTCTTCCGCCGCAGCCGCCTTCGCCGAGAAGATCAACGCCAATCCGAATATCACGGTCGACGTCGGCCAGGTGATGTTCTCGCAGACCGTGACGATCTCGTCGGATGTGCTGAAGCAGTTCAACAGCATGCCGGGCGGCAGCCCCAAGAAGGGCGCGATCTTCGACGGCGACGCCAATGGCGGCGGCATCGTGCCTTACGCCTACAAGATTTCGAACTACTACAACGCCGTCCAATGGGCGGCGGGGCTGGAGCTGTTTCTGCTCATCAAGAATCCCGAGCAGGTCTTCTTCACCACCGACCATCCGAACGGCGGCCCCTTCACCGCCTATCCGGAACTTTTTGCGCTGTTGATGAGCGCGGATCTGCGCGAACAGGTCATGTCGCGCCTGCCGGCCGAGGTGCTGGAGCACACGACGCTGCCGTCGCTCAAGCGCGAATATTCCTATTACGAAATCGCGCAGATGAGCCGCTCGGGCGCGGCGAAGCTCTTCGGCTTCACCGATCGCGGCGCGCTCGCGCCGGGGGCCATCGCCGACGTCGCAGTCTATAAAGAGAGCCGCGACAAGGCGGGCATGTTCCGCCGCGCGGCTTATGTCTTCAAGGACGGCGACCTTGTCGTGCGCGACGGCGAGGTTTCGCATTACCGTCGCGGCAAGACGCTGCACATCAGCCCGCGTTTCGACACGTCCATCAACAAGCGGCTCGACAGCTATTACGAGGAGCTCTACGGCCTGCCGCGCGGCGTCTTCGACGTGCCGGACGCCGCTCTGCCGCACAAGGACGCCTTTGCGGAGGTCGCATGCAAGGTATAGTTCGCAACGGCGTTCGGATCGACGATAGTTTCGCCGAAGCCTTTCCCATGGCCGCGACGGGACTCATCGTCACGGCGCCGACTCGCAAATGGGCCAATCAGGCGGCGGCGACGGCGACGGGCTACGCCACCTCGGTCATCGGCTGCGACTGCGAAGCGGGAGTTGACGCCGAGCTTTCCGAAGACGAGACGCCCGACGGCCGCCCCGGCGTCCGCCTGCTGTTCTTCGCCTTTTCGGCGAAGGGCGCGGAGAAGGCCCTCGTCAATCGCGTCGGCCAGTGCATTCTCACCTGTCCCGGCACGGCCCTTTATTCGGCGTTCGACGGCGATCTGAAAATCAAGGTCGGCGACTCGATGCGTCAGTTCGGCGACAAATGGCAGACGTCGAAGGCGATCGACGGGCGCCGCTTCTGGCGCGTGCCGGTGATGGACGGCGAATTTTTCGTCGAGGGCCAGGTCGGCGTGCTGAAGAAATGCGTCGGCGGCGGAAATCTGCTGGTGATGGGCGCGGACTGGGAATCGACCATGCGCGCCACCGAGGCGGGGGTGAACGCTATCCATGCCGTCCCGGACGCGATCATGCCCTTCCCGGGCGGCATCGTGCGTTCGGGCTCCAAGGTCGGCTCGCAATACAAGGGCATGAGCGCCTCGACCAATGACGCCTACTGCCCGACGCTGAAGGGCGTGACCAAGACCGCGCTCGAGCCCGACATCGGCTGCACGCTGGAAATCGTCATCGACGGCTTGACGGACGACGCCGTGCGTCAGGCCATGCGCGCCGGCCTCAAGGCGATCATCGATCTCGGTCCCGAAAAGGGCGCGAAGCGCGTCGGCGCCGGCAATTACGGCGGCAAGCTCGGACCGTTCCACTATCACCTGAAGGATTTGCTGCCGTGAAGCCCTTCACCTTCACGCTTCGCCAGGAGCCGCCGCAGCGCGTCGACCTCTCGGCGCTCACGCCCGATCGCCTCGCCGGCAAATCCCTTGCCGAGATCGAGAAGATCGAGATCGGAACGACCCGCGCCTCCGCCAAGGTCGGCGATCTGTTCAAGCTCGCCGAGGGCGACCTCAAGAGCGTCCGCTACGACGGCGGCTCCGCGCGCTTCGACCGCGTCGGCGCCAAGCTGCTGCCCGGCTTCTCGATCCATGTCGACGGCGACGTGGGTTTGGAGCTCGGCCGCCTCGCCAAGGGCGGCGTCATTACCGTGACGGGCGGCGCCGGAGCCTATGCCGCCTCCGGCAATGAAGGGGCCCATATCGAGATCAAAGGCGACGCGGGCGAGATGCTGGCGGGTCCGCTCGCCGGCGAACTCGCCGGCATGTCGGGCGGGCGGGTCGTCGTGCGCGGCAAGGTCGGCGCGCGGGCGGGCGATCGGCTGCGGCGCGGCATTCTGATCATTGAAGGCGACGCCGGCGACGATCTGGGCGCGCGCTTCATCGCGGGCACGATCATCGCGCTGGGTCAGACCTCGGGCCGGGTCGGCTATCTCAACAAGCGTGGCTCGATCATTCTCGCCAAGCGCCCCGAGCTTTTGCCGACTTATGTTGATTGCGGCGCGCATGTCTTTACATTTGCAGGGCTTTTCGCGCGCGCGCTGAAGGCGGACAGCGCCGGCGCGGCGGCGTTGCTTTCGCAAAAGCTGCATCGTTATGGCGGCGATACGGCGGTCTTTGGCAAGGGCGAGATATTGACCCCCGCCTGACCGGCATTACCCTTGCTTAATGTCAAACGCCGCCGTCAGGGCGGCGTTCACGCAAGGGGTGTTGCCGATGAATTTCGTCCAACTCATCCTGACGGTCTGCGCGATTTCCCAGCCGACGTCCTGCGACGAGCGCAAGCTGACGCTCGAATCCGCCACCGGATCGACGCGCAACTGCGTCATGCAAGCTATGCCCTACATCGCGCAATGGTCAGGCGAGCATCCCAATGTGACGGTCACGCGCTGGCGCTGCGTCACGCCGGGCGCCGAGGGCGACAAGATTTAACGGCCTTTACACTTTCGGGTCCGGGTCCTTCGTATTGTCGCGCCCTTCTTGCAAAATCATGCGGCCGCTCGATGAGGCGCGCCGAAAGGCGGCGGCGCTCTGGTAGTCCGCGTCGTTGTACCAGGCCAGCGCGGTCGCTCGGTTGGGGAATTCGAGGATGACCATACGCTCGGCGAAGGCGGTCCCCTCGACCGTCGTCACGTCGTCGCCGCGGGTGAGAAATTTGCCGCCATAGCGGGCGACGGTCGCCGGGGTAAGCGCCGTGTATTTGCGGTAGGTCTCGGGATCGTGGATTGTCATCGTGCAGATGAAATAGGCGGGCATCCGCGTTTCCTGGCTAGGGGCGCGAACAGTCGAACGACCCAAGGACTGCTATAGACGAGAGCGTGCGCGCGGAGAAGCTCCAGGGCGCGACCTTTACCGTCCGCCCTTTGCCGGCGCGCGTCGGCGACCCCATATCCTTCTCGCAGGAACTTGAACAAGGCGCTGCGAGCCCATGCCGCACGACCCACCGCCGCCATTCGCCGCGCCCTATGCGCCGCCGGACGAAGCGCTTGCCGCGCGCCTGCTCGCTCACCGCCCGGACCTGCAGACGCGCAACGACATCGAAGGCGTAGCGCGCGCGCTGATCCGCGGGATGCGGGCCGGCCGCAGCGCGCTCGGCGGCGTCGAGGATTTTCTGCACGAATTTTCGCTGTCGTCCCGTGAAGGCCTCGCCGTCATGGCGCTGGCGGAATCGCTCCTGCGCGTGCCCGACGACGCCACCGCCGATCAGCTCATCGTCGACAAGCTCGCGGCCGGCGATTTCTCTCATCACGCGGCGGAGTCGGACGTGCTGCTCGTGCAGGCCTGCGCCTTCGCGCTCGGCTTTTCCGCGCGTCTCGTGGGTCCGGGGGAGCCGCGCGGGCTCGTCGCCGATCTCGCGCGGCGCATCGGCCTGCCGGCGCTGCGCGGCGCCGCGCGGCGGGCCATGCGTCTGATGGGATCGCATTTTGTGTTCGGCGAAACGATCGACGACGCGCTGGAGCGCGCACAGGGGCGGCGCGAGCGCTTCTCCTTCGACATGCTCGGCGAAGGCGCGCGCAGCGGCGCGGACGCGAAACGGTATTTCGACGCTTACGCAAGCGCCATTGAGGCGATCGGCGCGCAGGCCGGCGACCAGGGGCTCCCGGCGCGCCCGGGCATTTCCGTGAAGCTCTCGGCCCTGCATCCGCGTTACGAGGCGATCTCCCGGGAGCGCGTGCTGTGTGAATTGCCGCCGCTCGTTCTGGAGCTGGCGCGGTTGGCGCGCGCCCGCGATCTCGCCTTTACGATCGACGCCGAAGAAGCGGACCGGTTGGAGTTGTCGCTCGACGTCATTGCGCGCGTCGTGGCCGACCCATCGCTTGCCGGTTGGGACGGGTTCGGCCTTGCGGTTCAGGCGTATCAGAAACGCGCCGACGCCCTGATCGATTATGTGTTCGCTCTCGCCGAGGCGCATGGTCGCCGCTTCATGGTGCGTCTCGTGAAAGGCGCCTACTGGGACAGCGAAATCAAGCGCGCGCAGGAGCGGGGGCTCGCCGAATATCCGGTGTTCACCCGCAAGGCGATGACCGACCTCAATTACGACGCCTGCGCCGCGAAACTGCTCCAGGCGCCGCGCCTCTATCCCCAATTCGCGACCCACAACGCCCGCAGCGTCGCCGAAGTTCTCGTGCGCGCCGGTCAACGGATAGACTTTGAATTCCAGCGCCTGCACGGCATGGGCGAACCGCTCTATGAAGCGCTCGCGGAGAGGAGCGACGCGCCCGTCCGCGTTTACGCGCCGGTCGGACCGCATCGCGATCTCTTGGCCTATCTCGTGCGTCGGCTGATCGAGAACGGCGCCAACTCGTCCTTCGTCGCGCGCGCCGCCGATCCTCAGACGCCCGAAGCGGCCCTGATCGCCGATCCGCACGACGTCATCGGCGACGCCACGCACGCGCGTCACCCGCGCCTGCCCTTGCCGGCGGAGATCTACGAACCTCTGCGCGGCAACTCGATGGGCGTGGAGTTCGGCGACAGAGCGGCGCTCGCGGCGCTGCTTGCCGAGATCGAAGCGGCGCGCGGCCGCAGCGAGGCCCGCCCGGAAAGCTCCGCCGCCAAGCCGTCGCGCCCCGTCGTCTCGCCGATCGACGGCGCGGCGATTGGCGAGGTGATCGAGTGTGACGACGTGGCGGCGCGTGACGCGATGGCCAGCGCGGCGCGCGCCTTCGCCGGCTGGAACGCCACGCCCGTCGAGACGCGCGCGCGCATCCTCGAGCGCGCCGCCGATCTCCTGGAGGCGCGGCGCGGAGTCTTTCTCGCGCTTCTGCAAAGCGAAGCCGGCAAGACGCTCGACGACGCGCTCGCAGAGGTGCGCGAGGCGGCGGATATGTGTCGCTATTACGCCAATCAGGCGCGGCTCGTCTGCCGCGAAGCGCGGCTTCCCGGTCCAACGGGCGAAGACAACCGTTTACGTTACGAAGGGCGCGGCGTTTTCGTTTGCATTTCGCCGTGGAATTTCCCCTTGGCGATTTTCCTCGGGCAGGTCGTCGCTGCGCTCGTCACGGGCAATGCGGCCGTCGCCAAGCCGGCCGAGCAGACGCCGCTCATCGCCGCGAGAGCGGTCGCGCTTCTTCATGAAGCGGGCGTTCCTCGCGCGGCGCTGCGCCTCGCGCCGGGCGCGGGCGACGTCGGGGCGGCCCTTGTCGACGATCCGCATACGGCGGGCGTCGTCTTCACGGGCTCCGTGGAGGTCGCACAGCAGATCAATCGCGCCCTCGCGGCGCGCGAAGGGGCGTTGGCGCCGCTCATCGCCGAGACCGGGGGCGTCAACGCGATGATCGTCGACTCTACCGCCCTGATCGAGCAGGTGGTCGACGACGTGCTGGCCTCCGCCTTTCGCTCGGCGGGTCAGCGCTGCTCGGCGCTGCGGCTCCTGTGCCTGCAGCACGATATCGCCCCGGCGGCGATCGAGACGTTGATCGGCGCCGCGAAGGAGTTGCGAATCGGCGACCCGCGAATGCTCGGCGTGCATGTCGGGCCGGTGATCGACGCGGCGGCCAAGGAAAAGCTCGATCGTTATGTGGCGCGCGCCAGGGCCGAGGGGCGGCTGCTCTACGCCGGTGAGGCGCCTTCGGCGGGAACCTTTGTCGCGCCCGCCATCATCCGCCTCGATCGCGCCGCCGACCTGCGCGAGGAGGTGTTTGGCCCGGTCCTGCATATCACGACATGGCGCGCCGGGGCCTTCGAGGCTCTTGTGGAGGAAATTCAGGCGGGCGGCTATGGCCTGACTTTTGGTCTCGAGACCCGAATCGGCGAACGGATCGAGGAGGCGGCGCGGCGGGCGCCGGCGGGAAACATCTATGTGAACCGCAACATGATCGGCGCCATTGTCGGCAGCCAGCCTTTCGGCGGCTTCGGCCTGAGCGGCACGGGGCCGAAAGCCGGCGGCCCCGATTATCTGCGCCGCTTCGTCCGTGAAACAACGGTGACGATCAACACCGCGTCGAGCGGCGGCGACGCCACGCTCCTCTCGCTTCAGGAATAGCCGCGACGTTTCGGCGCAAAGCGTCGCGCTTGAATTGCTGATTTTCGGCCCCGATTTCTACGTCGTCAAAAGGTGACGAACCTCGCTCAATTTTGTTGTGTCATTTGTGCATCATCACGAAACGGAGGAGAAAAATGGCTCAAGAGCAAAACGCCCCGGAAAAAAAGGACGGCGGCGCATTGATCTCTCCCGATCTCTGGGACTGGCGCCCCTTCGAGGCGCTGCGTCGTCAGCTCGACCGCTTCTTCGACGAAGCGCCGTTGCAAAAGCGCGGCGGCGGACTGGAGCCGTTCGGATTCATGGGTTGGCAGGGCACGCCGCCTGTCGACTTCGTCGAGCGCGACAAGGATTACGAAGTGACGGCGGAGCTTCCGGGCCTCGATGAGAAGGACGTCGAAGTGAAGCTCGCCGGCGGCGCGCTCGTCATTCACGGCGAGAAGAAAATGGAGCGCGAGGAGAAAAAGGAAGGCATGTTCTTCTCCGAACGGCGCTACGGCTCATTCAGGCGCAGCTTCCATTTGCCCGAGAACGTCGACGTCGCCAACATCTCCGCGTCTTTCGACAAGGGGGTGCTCAAGGTGACCCTGCCGAAGGCGGTCCAGACCAAGACTGAAGAGAAGAAAATAGAGATCGCGGGGAAATAAGAGGCGCCGCCAATGCAGGCGAACCGCCTAGCATATGGTCTTGGAGAGGCGGAAACGGCGCGCGATAATGCTTCAGCGCGCCGTTTTGTTTTGCGCCTTGCTCCCAAGGATCAGGTCATGAAGGTCGAGGATTTTCTCGCTCACGCCGTCCAGCTGGAGGCGGAAGCCGCCATGCGTTTCGACCAGCTCGCCGACGCCATGTCGACGAACGGCAATCCGAAGGTCAGCAAGTTGTTTCGTCGGCTTGCCGACTATTCGCGCCTGCATCTCTCCGACGCGCGCGCCCGGTCGGGGTTCCGCGAGCTGCCGGAGCTGCGTCCCGAGGAGTTCGTCTGGCCTGATCTCGAGAGCCCGGAAAGCGCCGCGATTTGGGGCGCCGATCCGTTCATAGGCCGCGAAGAGGCGCTGAAAATCGCGCTTCAGGCGGAAATGGCGGGACTCGACTACTACCAGTCGGTTCACGACAACACGGACGACCCGGAGACCAGGATCCTCGCGAAGGAGTTCGCCGAGGAGGAGCGCGACCACGTCTCCGAATTGCGCAAGTGGATCGCCGCGCACGCCGCCGGCGACGCTTTGCCCATCGACCCTTGAGGCGCGCTAGCGCATCATGTGGCTCAGAGCCTCGAAGAGGCCGAAATCCACCGCCGCCAGCATCACGCCAATGAGCGCCGCCTGGGCGATGAAGCGATAATTATAGCGATAGCTGGACTGCGCCCGCATCTGACGCTCCTCTCTCCTTCGCCGGAGTTAGAGGGAGGTTCGGGTCCGGCAAGCGGCCGGCTCTCCAACATTTCTCAATATTCGCCGCGCCTCCCGGCGCCCTCTCCCCGCAGGCGCGTGCGCCAGATCGCGAACGCCGCTTCTCCCGCTTGCGGGAAGAGGGGTGGGGTGAGTGTCCTCCCGGACCTCTCGTGCTAGAAGCCGCGCGAGAACAGGCCCCGATATGATCGACGATTCGCCCCTCCGCTACGCCCGCCTCCGTCAGATCCCGTCGAGCGTCTGGGCGCTGGGGGTTGTCTCCCTGCTGATGGATTTCTCGTCCGAGATGATCCATGCGCTGCTGCCCCTCTATCTCGTCGGCGCCATGGGGGCGACGATGGCGGAGGTCGGCGTGATCGAGGGCGTCGCCGAAGCGACAGCCTCGGTGGTCAAAGTTTTTTCGGGCGCCGTTTCGGATTGGTTCGCGAGTCGGAAGCTGCTGGCGATCCTGGGCTACGGGCTCGCGGCCGCGACCAAGCCGATGTTTCCGCTGGCGCCCAATGTCGCCTGGGTGATGGCGGCGCGCTTCATCGACCGGGTGGGCAAGGGCGTTCGCGGCGCGCCGCGCGACGCGCTGGTCGCCGACGTCACGCCGCCGGAATTGCGCGGCGCCGCTTTCGGCCTGCGGCAATCGCTCGACACGGTCGGCGCCTTTCTCGGCCCCGCCGTCGCGATTCTCGCCATGTGGCTGACGGTCGACGATATGCGCGCCGTATTCTGGGTGGCGACGATTCCCGCCGCGCTCGCCGTCCTCGTTCTCGCCGCCGGCGTCAGCGAGCCGGCCGATACGCGCCCGTCTCGCCCGGCGCGCTTTCCGCTTCACTGGGACGAGTTGAAGCGGCTCGGCGGCTGTTTCTGGCTGATTGTGGCGGTGGCAACGCTCTTCGGCCTGGCGCGTTTTTCGGAAGCCTTTCTGATTCTCAAGGCCGCCTCCGTCGGCTTGCCGGACGCGCTCGCGCCGCTGGTGCTCGTCGTCATGAATATCGTTTACGCGGGCGCCTCCTATCCCGCCGGCGCCTTCTCGGACCAGGGCGACCGATTGACGCCGCTGGCGGCGGGGATGGGCGTGCTGCTCCTCGCCGACGTCGCCCTCGCTGTTGCGCCGTCTCTCCCTCTGGTCTGGGTCGGCGTCGCCCTATGGGGACTGCATATGGGGCTGACGCAGGGACTGTTCGCGGCGCTGGTCGCCGACGCGGCGCCGGGAGCGCTGCGCGGCACGGCCTTCGGCGTCTTCAACCTGGCCGGCGGGCTCGCCCTGCTGCTTTCGAGCCTCGGCGCCGGCAAGCTTTGGGACCTCTACGGCCCCTCTGCGACATTCGCCGCGGGCGGGCTTCTGGCGGCGCTATCCCTCGTGGCGATCGTTCCGCTCTCAACAGCCGCACGACGCGCGCCGTGACGGACAGGGTTCATCCTTCGAACCGGGTCAGGAAATGGTAGAGTTGCGGCGCCGCACCATTTGAATTATCCACTCCGAGGGGGCGTTTTTCGGAAACATTCCGGAAAAGCGCGGAAGAGGAAGCAAGCATGGCAAACGCCGGAATCGACGAGCGCGCCGCGAAGCGCCCGCTGTCGCCGCATCTGACCATCTTCAGGCCCTGGCTGACCATGGCCATGTCCATGGCCCACCGCATCACCGGCGTCGCGCTCTATGCGGGCATGGCGCTGCTCGCGCTTTACCTGCTCGGGGCCGGCTTCGGGGGCTTTCTCCACGCGCTCACCGGCTGGCTCGCCTCGGGCTTCATCGGCGGCTTGATCGTCTTCCTCATCACCTGGGCGATTTTCCATCACACGCTCGGCGGGGTTCGGCACGCGCTGTGGGATCGCGGTCTCTACATGGACCCACAAGGCCGCGAGCTTCTGGCTCAGGCGACGCTCTACGGCGGCGTCGGCCTGACGTTGCTGCTCTGGGTTCTCAAGTCTCTCGTCGGCTGAGGAAAGGCGCGTAGATGTCGGTTCCGACTCACTTCAAAAGCGGGCGCACGGGGCAGGGCGAGGCCTATGTCTCGGATCACGAGGGCTCGGTCCACGCCCGCTTCATGCGCCTCTCCTCCTATGCGCTGGCGCCGCTCGGCGTCCTGTCCGCCTGGTGGCTCGCGGGCCTCGTCGGCAAAACGCTCGAGGGCGTCAAGGCCGAGATCGGGCATCCGATTCCGGCGATCGTGCTCATCGTCTTCGGCGTCGTCGGCATGATCCACGCCCGCCAGGGCATGAATGAGATCATCGAGGACTACGTGCATGACGCAGCGCTGCAGGAAAAGGCGCTTTATTGGAACAAGGTCGCATCCATCGCGATCGCCGCCGCCTGGACGCTGGGGATCATGCTGATCGCCGCCCCCAAATAAGCGCGATTTCTGACGAAAAAGCCGCTCAAACGACGACAACAAAGGCTTTGATTATGGTTGCCACTGACGCTGCGACTTCCGTTTCCGTCGGCGGACGGGCCTATCCGATCACCGACCACACATTCGACGTCGTGGTCGTCGGCGCCGGCGGCGCCGGTCTGCGCGCGGTCGTCGGCTGCGCCAAGGCGGGTTTGAACGTCGCCTGCGTCACCAAGGTTTTTCCGACCCGTTCGCATACCGTCGCGGCCCAGGGCGGCGTCGCCGCAGCGCTCGGCAACATGGGGCCGGACGACTGGAAATGGCACATGTACGACACCGTCAAGGGCTCCGACTGGCTCGGAGACCAGGACGCGATCGAATATCTGTGCCGCAACGCGCCGCAGGCGGTCTATGAGCTCGAGCACTGGGGCGTGCCTTTCTCGCGCACGACCGAGGGCACGATCTATCAGCGCCCCTTCGGCGGCATGACCACCGACTATGGCAAGGGTCCGCCTGCGCAGCGCACCTGCGCCGCCGCCGACCGCACCGGCCACGCCATGCTGCATACGATGTACGGCCAGGCGCTCAAGCATGAGACGAAATTCTTCGTCGAATATTTCGCGATCGACCTCATCATGGACGCCGAGGGCGCCTGCCGCGGCGTCGTCTGCCTCAAGCTCGACGACGGCACGATCCATCGCTTCCGCTCGGCGCTCACCGTGCTCGCGACCGGCGGCTATGGCCGCGCCTATCTCTCGGCGACCTCGGCGCATACCTGCACCGGCGACGGCAACGCCATGGTGCTGCGCGCCGGCCTGCCGCTGCAGGACATGGAGTTCGTGCAGTTCCACCCGACCGGCATTTACGGCGCGGGCTGCCTCATCACCGAGGGCGCGCGCGGCGAAGGCGGCTATCTGACCAACAGCGAGGGCGAGCGCTTCATGGAGCGCTATGCGCCTTCCGTGAAGGACCTCGCGCCGCGCGACATGGTTTCGCGCGCCATCACCGTCGAAATTCGCGAAGGCCGGGGCGTGGGCAAGCGCAAGGACCACGCCTATTTGCACCTCGAGCATCTCGATCCGCAAATTTTGCACGAACGTTTGCCGGGCATTTCGGAGAGCGCCAAGATTTTCGCCGGCGTCGACGTGACGCGCCAGCCGATCCCGATCCTGCCGACCGTGCATTACAACATGGGCGGCATCCCGACGAATTATCACGGCGAAGTGCTGCGCAAGGTCGGCGACGATCCGGACGCCGTCGTGCCGGGGCTGATGGCGCTCGGAGAGGCGGCCTGCGTCTCCGTGCATGGCGCAAACCGTCTCGGCTCCAACTCGCTCATCGACCTCGTCGTCTTCGGCCGCGCCGCGGGCCTGCGCGCCGCGGAACTCGTCAAGCCTGGCCAGTCGCAGCCGGAGCTCCCGGCCGATTCCGCCGAATTGCCGCTCGCGCGCCTCGACTTCTTCCGCAACGCCAATGGCGAGACGTCCACGGCGACGCTGCGCGACAGGATGCAGCGCGTGATGCAGTCGCATTGCGCGGTCTATCGCACCGGCGAAGTGCTCGCGGAAGGCGTCGCCGGCGTTCATGAAGTCTGGCAAGAAGCGGCGGACGTGAAGGTCACGGATCGCTCGCTGATCTGGAACTCCGATCTCGTCGAGACGCTGGAGTTCGACAATCTCATCGTGCAGGCGGCGGTGACGATCGAGTCCGCGGCGAACCGCAAGGAGTCTCGCGGCGCGCACGCCCGCGAGGATTTCCCTGAGCGCGACGACAAGCACTGGATGAAGCATACGCTGGCGGCGATTGATCGCGACAAGAAGACCGTGTCGATCGATAACCGGCCGGTGCACAGCTACACGATGACGAATGAGGTCGCTTATATCGAGCCGAAGGCGAGGGTCTACTGAGATGGTCGAATTCACCCTCCCCAAGAACTCCGTCGTCGCCGAGGGCAAGGTCTGGCCGAAGCCGGAGGGCGCGGCCAATCTGCGTGAGCTCAAGATTTATCGCTATAATCCCGACAGCGACGCCAATCCGCGCATCGACACCTTCTTCGTCGATACGGACGACTGCGGGCCGATGGTCCTCGACGCCATCATCTGGATCAAGAACAAGGTCGATCCGTCGCTGACGTTCCGCCGCTCCTGCCGCGAGGGCATATGCGGCTCCTGTTCGATGAATATCGACGGGGTGAATGCGCTCGCCTGCACCAAGGGCATGGACGAGATCGAGGGGCCGATCAAACTCTACCCGCTGCCGCATATGGGCGTGGTGAAGGACCTCGTGCCGGACCTCACGATTTTCTACGAGCAGCATGCGGCGATCGAGCCCTGGCTGCACGCCGGCGTCAATCCGGAGAAGGAGCGGCTGCAGTCGCCGGAAGACCGCGCCAAGCTCGACGGCCTTTACGAGTGCATCCTCTGCGCCTGTTGTTCGACCGCCTGTCCGAGCTATTGGTGGAACTCCGACCGCTTCCTCGGGCCGGCGGCGCTGCTCCAGGCATTCCGCTGGGTGCAGGATTCGCGCGACGAGGCGATCGACGAGCGGCTCGGCTATGTCGACGACGTCTTCCGTCTCTACCGCTGTCATACGATCATGAACTGCACCAAGGTCTGCCCCAAGGGGCTGTCGCCGGCGAAGGCCATCGCCGAATTGAAGAACATGGCGATCGCCCGGCAGGAGGGGTGACCCTCCGGGGACTTTGGGGCGCGCCCGCACGCGACCCCCCCTGCGGCGGCTTTCGGCGCGATCTTTGACTTCGCCCAAGACGCCAGCGCCGCGCGCGTCTCAAAGGGCGGGCCGCCTTGGCCAGTTGCTCCTCAGAGGCGCAGGCCCCGGTGATCCCGGCGCTTGATCCCGCCGCCTTGCGGGGTTAGGACGGCTGACTGTTTCATGGAGAACAAGGCTATGCGTTCCAGCGCGCGTCTTTTTCGTGGATCTATCCTCCTCGCCGCGTTCCTGATGGGCGTTGGGTTTGAAGCCGCCCTCGCTCAGGAATTGCAGCTCGACCCCAAGGCGCTCGATTCGTCCGGCGCTTCCTCTGTTCAGGTCAAGCGCAAGGGCAAGAAAGGCGCTGACGCCGCCGCCCAGCAGCCGGCGCAGGGCGGAAAGGGCGGCGCCGCCGCTTCCGGGCCGAACCGTCAGTTCGGCGAACTCGAAGGCTGGTCGCCTGGCAAGGCCCCGCCGAAGCCCAAGGACAGCAAGGACCCGGACCCGTCGCCGAGCCAGGGCAACGCTGTCAACGTGACCCCGTCGGGCAATATGTCCGTCGGACTTCCCTTCTGATATCGGCCAAGGCCGCACGGAGTTCAAAATGGCGTATAAGGTCGCCGTCGCCGGCGCCACCGGCAATGTGGGCCGCGAGATGCTCGACATTCTGGCCGAGCGGCGCTTCCCCGTGTCGGAAGTCGTGCCGCTCGCCTCCTCGCGCTCGATCGGCCTTGAAGTCTCCTTCGGCGACAAGACGCTGAAGTGCAAGCATCTCGACACGTACGACTTCTCCGACACCGACATCTGCCTGATGTCGGCGGGCGGAAGCGTCTCGAAGGAATGGTCGCCGAAGATCGGCGCGCAGGGCTGCGTCGTCATCGACAATTCCTCGGCCTGGCGCATGGACCCGGACGTGCCGCTGATCGTGCCGGAGGTGAACGCCGACGCGACCGCGGGCTTCACCAGGAAGAACATCATCGCCAATCCGAACTGCTCCACGGCGCAGCTCGTGGTGGCGCTGAAGCCGCTGCATGACGCCGCGACGATCAAGCGCGTCGTGGTCTCGACCTATCAGTCGGTCTCGGGCGCCGGCAAGGAGGCGATGGACGAGCTCTTCGCGCAGACGCGCTCGGTCTTCGTCTCGGACCCGGTCGAAGCCAAGAAGTTCCCCAAGCGCATCGCCTTCAACCTCATTCCGCAGATCGACGTCTTCATGGAGGATGGCTTCACCAAGGAAGAGTGGAAGATGGTCGCGGAGACGAAGAAGATCCTCGATCCGAAGATCAAGCTCGTCGCGACCTGCGTGCGCGTGCCGGTCTTCATCTCGCATTCGGAAGCGGTGAACATCGAGTTCGAAAATCCGATTTCGGCGGACGAAGCGCGCGACATCCTGCGCGAGGCGCCCGGCGTGCTCGTCATCGACAAGCGCGAACCCGGCGGCTACATCACGCCGCATGAGGCGGCGGGCGAGGACGCGACCTATATCTCGCGCATTCGCGAAGACCCGACGGTCGACAATGGCCTCGTGCTCTGGTGCGTCAGCGACAATCTGCGCAAGGGCGCCGCGTTAAACGCGGTGCAGATCGCCGAAGTGCTGATGAACCGCAAGCTGCTCACGCCAAAGAAGGCGGCGGCTTAACGAGCGCGGGCTCGCCGTCATGGCGAGCCCGGCGGAGCCCCCTTATTTGCTGATCTTGAACAGCGCCGGGTCGGGCGTCTTGGTCTGATCGATATTGAACAGCGTGATCAGCGTCTCGTAGCCCTGCGGGTCTTTTACCTGCCATTGTTTCAGCTTGAACGACCGCGGGTCGAAGATCAGGCGCAGATGCGAGGTGCCGCCGAAGGTGGCCTTGTCCTCGATGAAGATGGTGACGCCGGAGTCGTCGATCTGCACGTCCTGGACGGTGACGTCCTTGTCCAGATCGATCTTCTCCTTCATCAGGAATTTGAGCGGCGTCTGATTGATGAAATAGAGATCCTGCGTATTCAGCTTTCGGTCGCGCACCGCGACCTGCGCGCCGTCCGCCACGACTTCCATGGTCGCCGGCTGGGCATATTCGAAGCGCACCCGGCCGGCGCGCTGCACATGCAGCTTGCCCTCCGAGCGCAGGCCGTCGGCGCCGATCTGCACGAAATCCGCGGTCATCACCGGCGAGGCGTTGAAAAAGGCGTTGGCGCGCTTGAGCGCCTCGTCGCGGGTGAGCGGCTTGGCGGGTTCGGGCGGGGTCGCCGGATTGGCGAGCTGCACCGGCTCGCCCGGCTTCGCGGCGGCGGCAGCCTTAGCGCCCTTCTTGCCGGGCTTTGCGGATTTCGCGTCCGAGGGCTTTTCCTCAGGCCCCTTTGCCTCCGATCCTTTGCCCTCCGATCCTTTAGCCTCCGACCCTTTGGCCTCGGCCGGCTTGGCCTCCGCGGGTTTTCCCTCAATAGGCTTGCCCTCCACAGGCTTGGCCTCAGCCGGTTTTGCCTCCGCGGGCTTGGGCGCGGTGGGCGTGGCCTCCTCGGCGACGGCCGGCGCGGCGAGGGCGCATGCGAGGGCGATGGCAAGGGCGGTGTGCTTCACTGGGCGGTCATCCGGTGTTCAGGGGCCGAGGTTTCGTCTTCGTAACATAACTTGGCGGAAATAGGGGCGCCCCGCGCTCGCAGCCGCGCGCCGTTTTGACTTTCCCCAAAAGGCGGGTCGAAGAAAGCGGCCGCGACCTCGGGAGCCAAAACAATGATCGACTGGATATATGATTATCCACCCGGCTGGGTCGGCTTTTTCGCCGCGACGGGGCTCGCCGTTGTCACCTGCGCCGGCCTATATCGGGCTCGTCACCGCCTTCATCGCGGTCATGGATCGCCCCTTCCGGGGGGAGTTCAACAAGGGCCCGACGGCGATTGTGGATGTGCTGAATAATGTGATGTCGAATCCAAGCGCTCACAAATAGGCAAGCGTCGCCCGCCTCACTCCGCCGCTTCGATGTCGAAGGCGCCGCGGTCGATCCCGCCGCCGACCAGGATCTCGCGCTTGCCGGCATGATTCGGGGCGGAGACGACGCCCTCTTTCTCCATGCGCTCGACGAGCGAGGCGGCCTTGTTGTAGCCGACCGAGAGACGGCGCTGGATGTAGCTCGTCGAGCATTTCTTGTCGCGCAGCACAATGGCGACGGCGCGATCGTAAAGGTCGCCGCCTTCCTCCGCGTCCATCGAGCCGGGCAGGGGCGCTTCGCCGTCGTCGCCCATCTCGTCGTCGTCGGCGGTGATGGCGTCGAGATATTGCGGCGCGCCCTGGGCCTTGAGATGAGCGACGACGTGTTCGACTTCGGCGTCGGAGACGAAGGGGCCGTGCACGCGCGAGATGCGCCCGCCGCCGGCCATGTAGAGCATGTCGCCCTGGCCCAGGAGCTGCTCTGCGCCCTGTTCGCCGAGAATGGTGCGGCTGTCGATCTTCGAGGTCACCTGGAAGGAGATGCGGGTCGGGAAATTGGCCTTGATCGTGCCGGTGATGACGTCGACGGAGGGGCGCTGCGTCGCCATGATGAGATGAATGCCGGCGGCGCGGGCCATCTGCGCGAGACGCTGGATGGCGCCTTCGATGTCCTTGCCGGCGACGAGCATGAGATCGGCCATTTCGTCGACGATGACGACGATATAGGGCAGCGCCGAGAGATCCATCTCCTCATGTTCGAAGATGGCTTCGCCGGTCTCGCGGTCGAAGCCCGTCTGCACCGTGCGGGTGATCGTCTCGCCGCGCTTCTGCGCGTCGGCGACGCGGGCGTTGTAGCCGTCGATGTTGCGCACGCCGAGCTTCGACATTTTCTTGTAGCGGTCCTCCATCTCGCGGACCGCCCATTTGAGCGCCACGACCGCCTTCTTGGGGTCGGTGACGACGGGCGTGAGAAGATGCGGGATGTTGTCGTAGACGGAGAGCTCCAGCATTTTCGGGTCGACCATGATGAGCCGGCACTCCTCCGGCTTGAGCCGGTAGAGCAGAGACAGGATCATGGTGTTGATCGCCACCGACTTGCCGGAGCCCGTGGTGCCGGCGACGAGGAGATGCGGCATGCGGGCGAGGTCGACGATCACCGGCTCGCCGCCGATGGTCTTGCCGAGCGCGATGGCCAGCTTGTGGTTCGAATGGATGAAATCCTCGCTGCCGATCAGCTCGCGCAGATAAACCGTCTCGCGGCGCTGGTTGGGGAGTTCGATGCCGATGGCGTTTCGGCCCGGCACCACGGCGACGCGCGCCGAGACCGCCGACATGGAGCGGGCGATGTCGTCGGCGAGGCCGATGACGCGCGAGGATTTGATGCCCGGCGCGGGCTCCAGCTCATAAAGCGTGACGACGGGGCCGGGACGGACGTTGATGATGTCGCCGCGCACCGAGAAGTCTTCCAGAACGCCCTCCAGAACGCGGGCGTTGGATTCGAGAATGTCTTCTGAAATTTTCACTGCGCCAGCGGTCTTCTTGGGTTCCGCGAGGAGCGTCACCTCGGGATAGTCGTAGACGCCCGGCGCGACCCGCTGCGGACGGGGGGCGGCCTCGCGGGTGACGCGGCGCGTCGGCGCCGGAGATGGGGCTTGCGCGGCCGTCCGCGCCGACGTCGCCCGCTCGGGGGACGCGTCGTCGTAGGAGTCCTCTTCATCGTCTTCGACGGCGGCCGCCTGGCGCGCGCGACGGGGCGCGTAAGGCATATAGACTTCAATGTCGTCGAATGTCGGCTCGACGCGCGGCTGCGGGGCCGCTGGCTCCTTGGCGGCCGGTCGCGGGGCGAGGCGGCTGCGCATCTTCCCGGCAAGGCGCAGGAGCGACGCTTTTGCGGTGAGGCCGAGATGGATCAGGGCGCCGATGGAAATGAGCGCGAAGCCAGGCTCGCCGGCCCGATCCTCGTCGTCCTCGGCGTAGGGCAGCGGCTCCTCTTCCGGCTCGAAGGCCTCGTCGCGAATGTCATTCGTGGACTCGAAGCCGAGCCCCATGGCCCCGCTGACCGAGAGAATGGCGACGAAGGCCGCGCCGAGGCCGAAGATCGCCATGATCACGCCCGAGCCCGCAAACATGGTGCGGGGCACGGCGAGAATGGCGTCTCCGGCGACGCCGCCGAGGCCCGTGGGCAGCGGCCAGCGGTCGGTCGGCGGCAGCAGCGAGGCGGTGGCGGCGGTCGCGAAAATGCCGGCCACCCAGAGTCCGAGACGCAGCGCGGCGCGCTCGATGCGGCCGCGCCGGATCATGCGCAGGCCCTGGGTCGCCAGCGGCAGGATCGCCGCAATGGCGCCGAAGCCGACGAGCTGCATGAGAATATCCGCCACCGCCGCGCCCGGATGGCCGAGCAGATTGCGGACATGGCCGCCCGTCGCATGGTTGAAGGAAGGGTCCTGCGCGGACCAGCTCACCAGCGCGAGCGTCATGGCGCCGGCGCTTCCCACCATCAGCGCGCCGGCGGCCTCCGCCGCGCGCCGCGCGGAGAATTCGCGAAGCTGTTCGGAAAAATGGTGAAAGCGATGGCTACGCATGTAAAAAAAGCCCGCATGGGGAGGCGCTTCACGAAGGCGCGCCGACTCCGCGACGGTAAAAAACCTCGGTTAAGACGCGCTTAACCCTCGCCGCGCTTATGCGGAAAGCCCACTGCGACGGTTTGGTTCAGTTCTGCGCCGTAGATGAAGATGAGCGCCAAGGTGTAGAGGAAAACGATCGCGATCATGATCGACGCCAGCCCCGCGTAGGTCGAGACGTAATTGCTGGCGAAGGCCGCGAGATAGGCGCCGAACCCGGCGCCGAAGGCGAGCGAGAGGATCAGCGTCAGCAATAGGCCGGGCGCGACCTTGAGCAGGCTGCGCCGCCCGGCGGGCAGGAGCTTGTGCGCGGCGAGAACCGCAAGGCCGACGACGGCGGAGGTGACGCCGTAGCGCACCGGCGCATAGAGCGGCTCGAGTTCGTGCATCAGCCCCGGCGCATGTTTCTCCGCGATCGCGCGCGCCAGCGGCGCAAGCACCATCAGAAAGGCGATGGCGAGGAGCGACGCCGCGCCGAGGAAGACATAAAGAATCGACTCGAGCCGCAGCAGCCACCACGGGCGCTCATCGCGCACGTCGTAAGCGCGGTTGAGCGCGATGCGCAGCGCCTCGACGCCGCTCGACGAGAAATAAATGGCGAGCACGGCGCCGACGGTGAGCAGGCCGCCGCGCGGCTGGGTCAGCACATTATGGATTTCTCCGGCAATGGGCCCCGCGACATTGGGCGGCCAGGTCTCGAAGATGAGCGCGGTCGCTGCGTCGGCTTCCGCGCGGAGCCCGAGAAAGGCGGCGAGCGCGGTGAGGAAAATGAGAAAGGGAAACAGGGAGGTGAGAATCGAGAGCGCAATATGGCTGGCGATGGCCCAGCCGTCGTCTCGGTTGAGCTTCAGATAGGCGTCGAAAAGGAGTCGGATCAGCCGCATCGCAGCCAGCCTAACGGCGACGGGCTTGGGTGGCTAGCGCGGCGCGGAAGCGGCAAGCCGCTGGCCGAAGTCACGCCTGCGCCTCTTGCAGGCGCCCGATCAGCGCCATGGCGGCGGCCGGGTTTCGCGCCTTCGCCCCGCGGATCACGTAGAGAAACACGTCGCGCGCGGCTCGCCTCGGCGAATTGGCGGCGAGCCGCGGCAGATCGTCGGGGGAACCGCCGGCGGCCCAGGTCAGCGCCCGCGACGCCCAAAGATCGAGCCCAGCGGCGTCGTATCCCATGCGCCGCGTCGCTTGCGCGCCCATAATGCGCGCATAGACGAAGGAGGCCGTAAGGTCGGGGATCAGCGGAAAATCGGAGTCGCCCGCGATGACGACGGCGGCGCGATGCGCGCGCGCCAGCGCGACGAATTCGGTCGTTTTGAAACTGTCGTTTCTGACTTCGAGGGCGTGGCGCAAAGCGGCGCCTTCCCATTGCTGCGGCAAGGCTGCGAGAAACCCCTCGAAAAATTGAGGGTCGAATTTGCGGCTCTGCGGAAACTGCCACAGGATCGGCCCGAGCTTCTGGCCCAGCGCCGTGACGCCGCTGTCAAAGAAGCGCAGGATCGATTCTCTCGCCTCCGGCGCGCTGCGGCGCGTGACGGCGTAGCGCGGCGCCTTGACGCTGAAGACGAAGCCCTCGGGCGTGGCGTCGCGCCATTTGAGAAAAGTCTCGCGGGTCTGGGTGCGGTAGAAGGTGGCGTTTATTTCGATCGACGTCAGCCGCCGGCTGGCGAACTCGAGCTCATGCGCGTGCGGGAGGTCTTTCGGATAAAAGAGGCCGCGCCAGGGCGCGAAGCTCCAGCCGCCGACCCCGACGTAAATGCGGCCCGCCGCCATTTGCGCGCTCCTTTCCCAGAGAGCGCAGGTAGCGCGCGCGTTTTGGGGAGCGAGCGGCGAAAGGCGTTTCCTTACGCCGCCGGCTGTGTCGTCGCGCACAGCCCAACGCTTCTTGCGTGATATATTGCCTCGACTCAGCCCGGGAGCAGATTGTTCATGCCGGAGTTCGTTCACGGCCTGTTGGCCTTCGCGGTCTATTTCGCCGGCGCGGTCGGCTTCTGCGCGGCATTCTGCCTGCTCTATTCGCGCGTGACGCGACACGACGAATTTTCGCTGATCGTCGAAGAGCACAACGCTTCCGCCGCCATCGCCTTCGGCGGCAGTCTTCTCGGCTTCGCCATCGCGCTGGCGGCCGCGATTCATCACACCGGGTCCGTCGCCGAGTTCCTGACATGGGGCCTCGTGGCGCTGGTGACGCAGTTTATCGCCTATGGCCTGGCGCGGCTTGCGCATCCCGGCCTGTCGCGCGCGATCGAGGAGAACGCGCTCGCCGCGGCCGTTTGGGTCGCCGCGGTCTCGGTTTCCGCGGGTCTGCTCAGCGCCGCCTGCATGAGCCCGTAAGCCATGACGGAGAAGAAGCCGAGGGAGCCCGGCAAACGCCCGCCTCGTCCGGTCGTCACTCACAAGCCGGCGGCGCGGGGCGCAAATGCGGGTCTTGGGCAGAAGCGGTCGCTGGCCGTAACGCTCGTCATCATGGGCGCCGTGTCGCTCGGCGCCTATGAGGCGTTCGACTGGATCGACCGCAAGCTCAATTGCGAGCCCGATCCCGCCAATCCCGAAGAGCTCATCTGCAAGCATCGCAGCGGCTCCTCGTATCGCCGCTCCAGCAGCAGTTGGTCGTCGTCGCACGGCTCGTCCTATTCGTCGCACAGTTCCTATTCGACGCATGGCGTGTCCTTTGGCGGCTTCGGCCATTCGGGCTCCGGCTATTCAGGGGGCGGCTGATGCGGCGGGAATCTTCGCCGCCGCGCGCAGACGCCAAGGCGCATTTCGAAAAGATCGGTTTTGCTTATGCGCAGATGGACGGCGCGCCCTACTGGGACGAGAGCGCCCGCTATGTGTTCACGCTGCGCGAGATCGAGGAGGATATCGAGGCGGCGGCAAGCGAGATCGACGCCATGTGCCTCGAGCTGGCGGGCCGCATCATCGCCAGCGAATCGCTGATGAATCGTCTGCGCGTCCCTGAACACGCTCGCGAAGTCATTGCGGAAAGCTGGAATCGCCGCGACCCCTCGCTCTACGGGCGTTTCGATTTCGCCTATGACGGCAAGGGGCCGGCGAAGCTTCTCGAATATAACGCCGACACGCCGACGAGCCTGTTCGAATCCGCGGTGGTGCAGTGGCATTGGGTCGAGCAACTCGTCGCGCGCGGCGATCTTCCCGACGGCGCCGATCAGTTCAATTCGCTGCATGAGCGGCTCGTGGCGCGCTGGGCGGAAGTTCTCGGCAAGCGCTTCGTGCATCTTGCGGCGATGAGCGACAATGTCGAGGATTTCGGCACGGCCGCCTATCTCGCCGATTGCGCCGCGCAGGCCGGCAGCGCCGCCGCGCTGCTCGACATGCAGGACATCGGGCTCAAAGACGCGCAATTCTACGATCGCGACGGCCGCCCGATCGAGACGCTCTTCAAGCTTTATCCCTGGGAATGGATGTTCGCCGACGAATTTTCCCATGCGCCGGCCATGCGCGTCACGCGCTTTCTGGAGCCGCCGTGGAAGGCGGTTCTTTCCAACAAGGGCATGCTGGCGTTGTTGTGGGAGATGGCGCCGGGTCATCCCAATCTGCTCGAATGCTATTTTTCCGACGACCCGCGCGCCGGCGCGCTCGGCAGCTACGCCGAGAAGCCGATCTATTCTCGCGAGGGAGCCAACGTCGTGCTGGTGCAAGAGGGGCGGACCCTCGTAAGCGCTTCCGGCGGCTACGGGGCCGAGGGCCATGTAAGGCAGGCTTTGCATCTGCCGCCGTCCTTCGACGGACGCTATCCGGTCGTCGGCGCCTGGATCGTCGGCGGCGTCCCGGCCGGCATGGGCGTTCGCGACGACGCGACGCCGCTTACGTCAAACCAGTCGCGCTTCGTGCCGCATGTCATCCTGGGATGACTTAGAATTTCGGCGCCGGATGGGTCTTGGGTTCGGGATCGACCCAGTCTTCCGACTCGGTGACAAAGCTGACGCCGCGGCTGTGCAGGAAGTCGATGAGACGCCGCTCGACCTCGTCGCGCAGCGCGAAATCGGGGGTGTAGACGAGGCGCCGCCAAGGCAGGAGCGGCGGCTCCAGCGTGACGGCGAGGATGTAATCTTCGGCCGGCTCGTCGGGCAGGGGCCGTCCGGCATGGGCGATCGCGACCCAAAGCGGTGAAAAGCCCTTCTCGCCGATCCAGAAACCCCACCCGTAATCCTCGCCGACCGGATCTCCGAGCTTCAGACGCTCGCCGTCGCGGGCTCGAAGAAACTCGGTGAAATCCAGCGCGAACTGGCGGCCCGGGTGGCCGTGGATATTCTGCGCGCCGCTCGGATCGCCGACGTAACGGTCGGTCGTCGCCTCGAACAACCGCCCCGCGTTTCGGTCGCGCGACATGATGAGCGCCAGCCGGACATTGGCGGCGGAGATGAGCGCGGCCAGGAGGACAAAGGGGACGAGCAGCGCTTTCTCCGGCGTGAATTCATAGATCGCCAGAGCGGGGTCGAGCGCGGCGGAGATTCCCGTCAACACGCCAAACGGCAGGAGCAGGATCAGCACGGCGAGCGCCGGGCCGGACAACAGGGCGACAACAAGGCTCCAAACCAACCGCGTTCTCGTCATTCAGGCTCTCCCGGCTCCGGCGGCAAAGCAGAAACTAGGCAAATTTGGCGGGAAGGCAAAGGGCCGGCTTTCCAGTCCGGCGCGACCTGCGCGGCGTAGGGTCGCCGCTCCGCAGGAGGCAATGAAATGAAATTGATGAGCGAGGCGTTTATCGACGGCGGGGCCCTACCGCAGCACTTCACCTGCGACGGCGAAGACATGTCGCCGCCGCTGCACTGGAGCAACGCTCCAAAGGCGGTGAAGAGCTTCGTCCTGTTCGTCGACGATCTCGATGCGCCGGACGGCGTCTTTCACCACTGGGCCTGCTACGATATTCCCGCCTATCACACCGCCCTGGTCGAAGGGGCGGGCCGTCCCGAAGGCTTCGAGGACTTTCGGCATGGCGTGAATGACTTCGACGAACTCGGCTATGTCGGCCCCTGTCCGCCGGAGGACGACGGCCTGCATCGCTATCGATTCCGCCTGCTGGCGCTCGACTGCGCCGAACTCGCGATCCGCACGCATCCGAGTTGCGAAGAGGTCGAGACAGAAGCCTCGAAACACGTTCTCGCGCAGGCGCAGATCACGGGGCTCTATCGACGGCGCCTGGATGAAGGCTCTTCGCCAGGGTAAACTCTGGCCTCCGGGAGGAGGCGATGGGCGTCTTCGATTTTCTGCGGCCCCGACGGGAAAAGGCGGTCGAGCCCGCGATCGAGGCGGTGGCCGAGGCGGTTCGCGCCAATCTTGCGGCGCTCGGCCTTCGTGTCGGCGCGCAGTCTTACGGGAGGCGCTTCGTCGAGATCAGGGGGTCGACGTCGGACAGGCTCATCACCACGCCCGACAGCAAGGAGGCGTCCGGCGTCGCCGTGCTCATCGCTGGCGGCTACGAGCCGCCGGCAATTGTGTTCGAGCAGATCAATTCGATCGAGGGGGGGCTCGGCCGGCGGATGGTTGGGGCCGTGCTGGCGGGGGCGCGGACCAGGCCCGGCCTCTTTCCCTGCGTCAAGGTCAATGACCTCTCGCCATTCCAGCGCGACGGGCGGCGCTGGTGGGCGCATGTGGCGGACGCCCATGGGGACTTCGACTGGCGCATCACCCACGACCCCGACGAGTCCCACTGGCCCGCGCCGTCGGAGGCTGTCTCCGACACGCCGGATTTTCTGCGCAAGCGTGAGAAGCTTCGCGCCTTGGCTGTCGAATTCGGCCACGACCCCGCCGTCGTGACGCTCAGCCCCGAGCGCAAGGTCTTTCCCTATTTGGGCCAGAGTTTCGCTTCGGAGGGAGAGGCGACGCCCGATGGGCGCGTGACGATCTACTACGACCCCGACATGAGCGACGCGCGGCTCGGCTGTTGTCTCGCCCATGAGCTTCAGCATCTGCGCTATTTCGTGGTCCGCGACGCCTGGCGCGCGGAACCCCCGGACGGCCCGCTGCATCGCCGCTTCGCGCCCTTCACGCCCGAGCTTCTCGCCGCGCAACGCGGCGTCTCCAATTACGCCAATGAACATTGGGACGCCTGGGCGGGGCCCAGCCTACCCCGGCTGTTCTCGGACGAACTCGCGGAGGGCGGCAGCGAACCGATCAACGAAACGATCGCCGAGGTGGCCAAGGCGCTTTACAATTGGGGGCCGGAGGCGCGGATCAATGTCGTCTGGCGGTCGTTGCGCGAGGCCATAGATCAGGAATGCCAGCGCGTCATGTGCGCCCCTCGAACCGCGCCCGGCCAGAAGCGCGGGCCGCCTCGACCGTAAAGGGAGGGAAGAGCGGCGAGCCTCTTCCTCAAATTCCAACGCCGAAGCGCCGCAGGAGCGGCAGCATCATCAGATAGGCGCCCGCCGTCGCCGCCATGGACAGCCCCAGGCTCGTCCAGAACCCGAATCCGTAGCGGACGAGCAGGGGCAGGGTCGGGAACAGCACCAGCGACGGGATGATCAGCCAGAAAATCTGCGCCGAGAGCTCGGCGATCCTGCTTGGCTCGGCGCCATCGATCCTGAGCCAGACGAAGGCGAGCAGGGAGGTGAGCGGCAGCGAGGCGACGAAGGCCGCGACGGCGGTGGAGCGCTTGGCGATTTCCGAGACGGCGACGATGACGAGGGCGGAGAGGAGGACTTTGACGACGTAATAGAGCATGGCGGGCGGGACTGTAGCTTTTCAGCGGCGGGTCGGGCAATGGCGCTTCCTCTCGCGTCATGCTCGCCTTTCCGGCCCGCCTGTGCTAACCCCGACGCTCCCCGCCGGGGCAAGAACAACGGGTCAGGAAACGCAAGGGTCGCGCGAGAGATGTCGGACATTTTCCATGAGGTCGACGAGGACGTCCGCCGGGACAAGGCCGCCGAACTGTGGCGGCGCTATCAGACGCCGATTTTCGTCGTCGCCTTTCTCATCGTCGCCGCGACCGGCGCCTGGAGCTATTATCAGGACAAGCGCCTGAAGGCCGCGGAGGCTGCGAACGCCCGCTATGTGGCCGCCGTGCAGCTCGCCGAAGAGGGCAAGAACGCCGAGGCGGCGGCCGCCTTCGACGCGCTCGCCAAGGACGCTCCCAAGGGCTATGCCGCGCTCGCCCGCATCCGCGCCGCCGAGGCGCGGCCGGATAAGACGCAAGCTTTCGCCGAACTCAACGCCATCGGCGAAGACCCCAACGTCGACAAGCTGACCCAGCACATCGCGCTGCTGCGCGCCGCCTTGATCGTGCTCGAAGGCGACGACCGGCAGAAGCTGGAGCGCGCGCTGGGGCCGCTGATGATCTCGGACGGCCCGTTCCGCTTCTCCGCGCAGGAATGGAACGGCCTCGACGCGCTCTTCAACGACGATTTCGACGAGGCCGAACGGGTCTTCGAGCAGGTGCTCGCCAACGCGGACGCGCCCCAATCCATGCGCCAGCGCGCCTCGGCCTATAAGGGGCTTCTGCACGCCAAGCGCGGCCCCAAGCCCGCTCCGGCCGCGGCCGGCGGCGGGGTCGACGGCGGCAAGATCAACGTCACCCCGGTGATCGAGCCCGAGTCGGGCGGGGCCATGCCCGCCGGCAGCGCCCCGCTCGAGGCTTCGCCTGCGAAGTGAGAGGCGGGGCTCCTTCGAGACGCGAGCTTCGCTCGCTCCTCAGGATGAGGCTTCGAGACGCGAGCTTCGCTCGCTCCTCAGGATGAGGCTTCGAGACGCGAGCTTCGCTCGCTCCTCAGGATGAGGCTTCGACGCGAGCTTTGCTCGCTGCTCAGGATGAGGCCTCAGGCAGGATGCGGCGATAGACAGCCCCTCATGCTGAGGAGCCGCCGAAGGCGGCGTCTCGAAGCACGAGGGGCGGTGCTCCGCACTGGTCGTTGACATGGGACCCTCTCCTGCCCGGAGAGGGTTTCGCGTTATAAAGGTTCAAGGGTTCGCCCATGTCTTTCTCGCTCGCCATCATCGGCCGGCCCAACGTCGGCAAGTCGACGCTGTTCAACCGGCTGACCGGCAAGAAGCTGGCGCTGGTCGACGACAGGCCGGGCGTGACCCGCGACCGCCGCGAGGGCGAGGCGAAGCTCGCGGATTTGCGCTTTACGATCATCGATACGGCGGGGCTCGAGGAGGGGGCGCGCGCGACGCTCGAGGGGCGCATGCGCGCCCAGACCGAGAGCGCCATTCTCGCAGCCGACGCCATTCTCTTCGTCATCGACGCGCGCGCCGGGGTGACGCCGGAGGACAAATATTTCGCCGACCTCGTGCGCCGCGCGGGGAAGCCGGTGATTCTCCTCGCCAACAAGGCGGAAGGGAAGGCGGGGGAATCCGGCGTGCTGGAGAGCTTCTCGCTCGGCCTCGGCGATCCCGTGCCCTTTTCCGCCGAACATGGCGAAGGCGCCGGCGCGCTCTATGACGCGCTCCGCGAGGCGCTTCCCGAACAGACCGCAGAGCCCGCCGAGGAAGACGAGACCCAGGAGGAGAACCTCTACGACGACGAAGAGGACGGCAGCGACCTCGACGTCACCAAGCCCTTGCGCATCACGGTGGTGGGGCGGCCCAACGCCGGCAAATCCACCCTCATCAACCGCATTCTCGGGGAGGAGCGGCTGCTCACGGGGCCGGAAGCGGGCATCACGCGAGACTCGATCGGCGTCGACTTCCTCTGGCGCGACCGCAAGATGAAGCTCTTCGACACGGCGGGCCTGCGCAAGCGCGCCAAGGTCGTCGACAAGCTCGAAAAACTCTCCGCCGCCGATGCGCTGCGCGCGGTGCGCTTTTCGGAAGTGGTCGTGCTGCTCATCGACTCGACCATCCCTTTCGAAAAGCAGGATCTGACCATCGCCGATCTCGCCGCCCGCGAGGGACGCGCCTTTGTCATCGGGCTCGGCAAATGGGACTTGGTGGAAGACAAGGGCGCGACGCTTACGAAGCTGCGCGAGGACGCGGAGCGCCTGCTGCCGCAGGTGCGCGGCTGTCCGGTCGTGCCGGTCTCGGGCGCGACGGGGCAGGGGCTCGACAGGCTCATGGAGGCGATCGTCTCCGTCCATGAAGTGTGGAACCGGCGCATCGCCACCGCGCGGCTGAACCGCTGGCTGTTGCAGGCCGTCGAAGAGACGCCGCCGCCGGCCGTCTCGGGCCGGCGCATCAAGATCCGCTACATGACTCAGGCGAAATCGCGCCCGCCGCATTTCGTGCTGTTCGGCAACCAGCTCGAGGAATTGCCGACGAGTTACGAGCGCTTCCTCATCAACGGCCTGCGCAAGACCTTCGATCTCCCGGGCGTGCCGATCCGCATTTCGCGGCGCGCCGGTGAAAATCCCTATGCCGGGAAAAAGCGGAAGGGGTGAAAATCCGTCGATAACCGCCCTCGCTCTGAGAGCCGCCTCAGCGGCTCCGCGACGAGGGGGCTGCGGCGAACGGCATCCCGGCCTGATGAGGCGCTCCAGAAGAGCTCATTGCTTCTCGAGCCGGATTCTGTAGGCCGGGACGTAGGCCGGAAGGGCGCGCGGATCGGACGGGTACCGCGTGGAAAGGTTCGTTGGGTCCAAGGTCGCGATCAAAACAGAGCCGTTGGCCGCTACTGTAAGATTGTATATTGGCCGCGGTCCCGGATACTCTTGCTCCGTCTGATTGCCATTTTGATCAAACCACCTAGCATTAATTCCGCTCTTGAAAGGAAGGGAGAGTGTGCCCCTGCAGGCGTCCTCGTCCCACGTCAAGGAATACGTTGGATAGTCGATGTAATAACCATAGTCGCCGAAAGCGGACGTCGGGACGCCGGGCTGTGGCGGCGTGCGCACGACTATACGGAAATTCCCTCCTCCGCCTTTTGCGTAGTTCGTCGGATCTTTCATGGGGATGAACCCTTTCCAGGTTTCAGACTGGTTCCCAAGCAGCGCGCCCCCTGGGGCGTAAACCGGCCCTGCGCCGCCGCCGACAAACGAGCCGTTCGGCCTGGCGCAGCGAGCCACGGCCGGGGAAACCAGCGAGACTGCGAAGACAGTGGCGATGCAGATAGGCATAGCGTTGTAGTTAGGCATCTCTCGCTCCCGAGCGTAAGCCGTTCCCGGCTCTGTTTACGCAAATGTATTGGAGGTTGTCCCTGGACCTGCTCTATTGCTTCTCGAGCCGTATGCTGTAGGCCGGGACGTAGGCTGGAAAGGCGTCGTCACGGGGCAGGAATCGTTCGGCGAGGTTCGTTGGGTCCAAGGTCGCGATCAAAACAGAGCCGCCGGCTGCGGCCGTCAGGTTGTATCTGATCTTCGGCAAATGGAGCGGCGTGTCGCTTAACGAAGAACCGCCTGTTTTGTCGCCTTTTTGGTCGACCCACGTGGGGGTTATGTATACGTCATTCGTCAAGCGAAATGAGAGCGCGCCCCTGCAGGCGTCCTCGTCCCAGCTCACAGAGCCATCTGGATACTGCATGCTCAAGTGATAATATCCAAAAACGGATGTTGGGACGCCGGGCTGGGGCGGCGTCCGAACGTCTATGTCAACGCTCGACGCCAGCTTCCCTTGCCCTTTTGGGCCAGCCGCCGGCTCCGTTTTCGCGATGAAGGCGTCCCAGGTTTCAGTCTGGGTTCCGAGCGCCGCGCCCCCTTTCGAATAAACCGGACCTGCGCCGCCGCCGACAAACCGGCCGGTCGGCTTGGCGCATCGGGCCAAGGCCGGGGAATTCAGCAAGAGAGCGACGATCGTGGCGGTATGAATCGTTAGAAGGTTGTATTTTCTCATCTCTCGCTCCCCGGGGCGCAAGCTCGTTTCCGGCTGTCTATGCAGGCGTTTTCCTTCGTCGCCACTTTGATCAACCCACGTGACAAGGGGATTGAAATTCAGGGTGAGAAGGCCTTTGCAATTGTCTTCATCCCAGACGATGGGAAAGCCGCCGGCTGCTGCGGCCGTCCCTTCCGGTAGAATCGCCAAATCCTTGGCCGCATAGAATCCGAAAGCGGAGGTCTGGTCGCCGGGCTGGGGCGGGCTCTGAACTTCGAGCGTCAAACGCCCCGCCACTTTCTTTGTTGGTAGCTGCAAATACCAACTCTCGACCTGGCCTCCGACCGGCGCGCTCCCTGCTAATGTGACAGGCCCCGCGCCGCCGCCGACATAGACGCCAGTCGGCTGCGCGCATTTCGCCAGGGCCGGAGAGGCCAATAGGAGTGCGACGGCGGCAGCGACGCTGACGGGCGCTATTTTGTTTTGTGACATCTCTCTCGCTCTCCGATCCCAGCCGGTCAGGCGGCCGTTTACAGACAAGCTCAAGATGTCTCATTTTGGCGCAATTGCCAATGTTGCGCTCAGGTTGCGCGAAAGAGCTCGGGTTGAGTCGCGCGCGACGAAGCGTCGTAAAGGGTCATCCTGCAAAGGCGGCGAGAGAGATAGAAGAAGCGTCTTTCGGTCGCAAGCATCGAGCAAAGCGCGAGGCCGCCTTATCGCGCCTTCGCGCCGCGCGGCGCGCACGACATCAGCGAAGGCATGATGTCGTGCTTCGTCACTACGGCCGTCTTTGCGGCTCCTGGACGAGGCGCCTGCAGGCAACGCATCATCGCGGCCTGACGAGTCGTCGTTACAGCTTATTGCTTCTCGAGTCGGATGCTGTAGGCCGGGACGTAGGCCGAAAAGGCGTACGGATCGGGCCGGAACCCCTCGGCAAGGATGGTTGGGTCCAAGGTCGCGATCAAAACAGAGCCGCCGGCCGCAGCCATATAGTTATATTTTCTGTCCGCCCTGACGTAAGTCTGCGTCGTCGCATTGCCTTTTTGATCGATCCAGGTGGCTTGGAAGGGTTCAACGTCAAAAGAGAGAGTGCCCGTGCATTCGTCCTCATTCCAAGTCAAACGAAATTTTCTAGTCGCGTTATTACGTTCGTAATAGCCGAATGCGGACGTTTGGACGCCGGGCTGGGGCGGCGTCTGAACGAGTATTATACCGGAGCCCACCGCACTCTTTGGACCGCGCTGCGGCTCGTTATAGAGACGTATTCTCCAGGTTTCAGCCTGGCTTCCGAGCGGCGCGCCCCCTTTCGCATAAACCGGCCCTGCACCGCCGCCGACAAACACGCCGATCGGCTGGGCGCATCCGGCCAGGGCCGGGGACGCCAGCGAGAGTGCGACAAGAGTGATGATATTGACGAGAAGAACTTCGTATTTGGGCATGTCAAACTCCCCGAGCATAAGCTCGCTTTCCCTGCTATTTGCGAATGTTCATTTCGATGACGTCGCGAGAGAAGCTTTATTGCTTTTGGAGCCGGATGTTGTAGCCGGGGACGAAGGCGGGAAAGGCCAAGGCGGTGGGTTGGAATTGACTGGCGAGGCTGGACGGATCCAAGGCCAACACCAAAGTAGAGCCGTTATCTGCGATCGTGATATTGTATACTTTGTCCGCTCCCCCTAAATACGATTGCGTCTTCTTGTTCCCGCTCTGATCAACCCAGGTGACAACGGGGTTGAAATTTATGGTCAGAGTGCCCGCGCAGAGGTCAGCGTCCCAAGTGATGGGATAGGCGCCGACGGACCCGACTGGCAGGATCACCAAATCGTTGACGGAATAGAATCCGAACGCGGATGTCGGGACCCCCGGCTGGGGCGGCGTCTGCACTTGGAGCCTCATCCGCCCTACGACTGTTTTTGTTGGGAGCTGCAAATACCACGACTCGACCTGGCCTCCGGCCGGCACGCTCCCCGGTAAAGTAACCTGTCCCCCGCCGCCGCCGACATAGACGCCAGTCGGCTGCGGGCAATTCGCCAAGGCCGGGGAAGCCAGCAGGAGCGCGAAGGCAGTCGTAACGCTGAAGTGTAGGAACTTATTTTTTGACATCTCACGCTCTCCGATCCCGGCCGAGTTGAGCGACGGCTTACAGACAAGCTCAAGATGCGCGATTCTCACGTTCGCGCCAATGCTGCGCTCAGGTTGCAGCGTCGAGCGGAAGCTCGCGAACGGGATAGGCGCGAGAGGCGTATTTGCTGCGCAGGTTCAACACGCGTTTAGGCGCGCGGGCGCTACTGTGGCCCCCCGTCTCCGCGCGTAATCAAGCAGCGCCCCACGCATGGGACGCCGCTGCGTCATTTACTCCTGCTCGAGCCGGATGCTGTAGCCCGGAATGTAGGGGGGAGGCGACGCAAGGCCGGCTGGGAACTGAGCGGCGACGCTATCCGGGTCCATCGTCAGTATCACGACGTCGCCGCGATTCGAGCTCCTGTAATTGTATTTTTGAGGTTGGCGCACATACGTCTGGAACGTTTTTGTTTTATTCTCGCCGTACCACGTGATGTTGACGTTTGCGTCGACCCAAATCGAACCCTTACAGCCCGCCGGATCCCAGGTTATTTTGGCCCCGATCTGGGGCCTGTCAGTAAAGGAATAGGTTCCGAAAAGTGACGTAGCTACGCCGGGCTGAGGAGGCGTCCGAACGTCTACTGACAATGTGCCGTCGACCGTCCTGGTGGGGAAAGTCAGATCCCAGTTTTCTACCTGATTACCCAGCAATGCGCCTGCCTTAGAAAACGCTGGACCCGCGCCCCCTCCGAAATATCTCCCGCTCGGTTGCGTGCATTTGGCCGAGGCAGGCGCAGCCAGCAAGAGTGCGGCCACAGTGGCGACGCTGACGGGCAGGAACTTGTTTTTTGACATCTCTCGCTCTCCGATCCAGGCCGAGTTAAGCGACCGTTTACAGACAAGCTCAAGATGGCTCGTTTCGGCGCCGCTGCCAATGCTACGCTCAGGTTGTTGGCGTGACGCTCAGGTTGCGCCGTTGCAACAAGCGGCGAGAGCGACGAAGACGCCGAGTTCGGTCGCGAGCGTCGAGCACAGCACGCAGGCGCCGTGTCTCATCCGCCCTGACGCAGCGCCCCGCGCACGGCGTCGGCGAAAGCATGGCGGCTGGCTTCGTCATGCGAAAAGCTTATGCGCAGCGCGCGTGGGATTTCGAGTTGCACGCCCGCGCCACAGCGCCCCCTGTTGCAGATATTTCGGGGGTCGCGTCCGGCGAGCGGATGCCCTTCGCCAACCGGCTTGGCGCGAAACCCGCTGTCCAGAAGCGCGGCGCATATCGAGTCGCGCAACGCCTCGTGCAATCCGCCGACCCAGACAGACGCCCCGTCGTCGCCATTCTTGCGGCCATGCACGCCGATCACGACTTCTGACGCGGCCACGAGTTGCAACGCTTGCGGCTCGTCGAAGCGCGTGGAAGTAATGTGCAGGCCGTCGCCCTTGGCGCGCAGCGTCAGACTTTCGAAGCAATAGAACGAAAAGCATTCGTGGGCGATTGCGAGCGCCGCCTCCGACGTGCCCGGCTCGATGAAGCCGCCGTGCGGCGCGACAATGGCGAGGGGCGAGGCGCGTTGCGCGACTCGAATTCGATAATGCGCGCCCTCGATCTCTCGCGCCGCCAGAGCGGCGAAGCTGTCATATCGATCCGCCATAGAACGAAACTAGCTGCATAGGGAGGCGTATTCCATGACCTTGAAGCCCTCGCCCGAAAAACTCCTCTCGCTGGGCATGTCCTTCTGGAACGCCAAGGCGTTGCTCACGGCGGTGGAGCTCGGCGCGTTCGACGCGCTTTGCGAAGCGCCCGCAGACTGTGAGACGTTGAGAGAAAGGCTGGGCCTGCATCCCCGTTCCGCGCGCGATTTCTTCGACGCGCTGGTGGCGCTGAAGCTTCTCGAGCGCGAGGAGGGGGTCTATCGCAACACCGCCGAATCCGACTTTTTTCTCGTTCGCGGCAAGCCGAGCTAT
The DNA here is from genome assembly GCF_040687965.1 of Methylocystis echinoides. NCBI lineage: Bacteria > Pseudomonadati > Pseudomonadota > Alphaproteobacteria > Hyphomicrobiales > Methylocystaceae > Methylocystis > Methylocystis echinoides. The sequence continues at coordinate 185,011 of NZ_CP156084.1, read as the reverse complement.
GTCGGCGGCCTGCTGGAGATGGCTAACGCCCGCCTCTATGAGAGCTGGGGCCATCTCTCCGAAGCCCTGAAGACCGGCAAGCGTCAGAGCGAGAACAAGGAGGAGGGCGATCTCTTCGCGGCGCTCTACGCCGATCCGGCGCGGCTGCGGGGCTTTCTCGCGGCGATGAGCGGCGTCAGCGCCGGCGCCGCCAACGCTATCGCCGACAAGTTTCCCTGGAGCCGCTATAAGAGCTTCGTCGATATCGGCGCGGCGCAGGGCATGGTCCCGGCCACAATCGCCCGCGCGCATCCGCATCTGACGGGCGGCGGCTTCGACCTGCCGCAGGTGAAGCCCATCTTCGAGGAATTCGTCGCCGCCCATCGCCTCGCCGACCGGCTGCGCTTTTACGCCGGCGACTTCTTCGCTGATCCCCTGCCGGCCGCGGATGTGCTCATCATGGGCCATATCCTGCACGACTGGGACCTGGCCCAGAAACGCACGCTGCTCAAAAAGGCCTATGACGCTTTGCCCTCGGGCGGCGCGCTGATCGTCTATGAGGCGCTCATCGACGACGATCGCCGCGATAACGCTTTCGGCTTGCTGATGAGCCTCAATATGCTGATCGAGACGGCCGGCGGCTTCGACTACACCGGCGCCGACTGCCAGGGCTGGATGAAGGAAGCAGGCTTCGCGGAGACGCGGGTCGAGCATCTGGTCGGCCCCGACGCCATGGTGGTCGGAATCAAGCGGGGGTGAGGCTTAGGCCCCGCCGCAGCCCGCGCTGGGCGAAAAGCGGCGGGCAAATGTCTAAAATCAGTTGGCCGTCGGCCAGTTTTGAATTATTCTAAGGAAGCGTCGCCGGAGCTCCTGGCGGGTTCCGCGCGCGCCCAATTCTCCTTGGAGGCAATAATGGCATCGCTCAAGGGCAGCAAGACCGAAGAGAACCTGAAGGCCGCTTTCGCCGGCGAGTCGCAGGCAAACCGCCGCTATCTGTATTTCGCTCAGAAGGCCGACGTCGAAGGCTACAATGACGTGGCCGCCGTGTTCCGTTCCACCGCCGAAGGCGAGACCGGCCACGCCCATGGCCACCTCGAATTCCTGGAGGGGGTCGGCGATCCGGCGACGGGCCTGCCGATCGGCAAGACGTCCGACAATCTGAAGGCCGCCGTCGCCGGCGAGACCCATGAATATACCGACATGTATCCCGGCATGGCCCGCTCGGCGCGCGAAGAGGGCTTCGACGAGATCGCCGACTGGTTCGAGACGCTGGCCAAGGCCGAGCGTTCGCACGCCGGCCGCTTCCAGCGCGCGCTCGACGAGCTGAAGTAAGCGCTTTAGATCCCTCTCCCCGCACGCGGGGAGAGGGCGACTCGGGTTTTGACAGGACGATCATGAGAGAAGGCAGTCTCGAAGCGCCCACCCGGCATCCGCTGGACTGGGAAAATCCCGATTTCTATGACGAGGAGAAGCTCGACGCCGAGATGCGGCGCGTCTTCGATATTTGTCACGGCTGCCGCCGCTGCTTCAATCTCTGCGATTCCTTTCCGCGGCTCTTCGATCTCGTCGACGAATCGAAGAGCGGCGAACTCGACACGGTCGCGAGCGCCGATTTCAAGAAGGTTGTGGACGCCTGCACGCTCTGCGACATGTGCTTCCTCACCAAGTGCCCTTACGTGCCGCCGCACGAGTTCAATCTCGACTTCCCGCACCTGATTTTGCGCTATCGCGCAGTGGAAGCGAAGAAGAACGGCGTTGGCGCGATCGATCATGCGTTGACCGAGACGGACCGCAACGGCAAATGGGCGACCCTGATTTCCGGCGCCGTCAATTGGGCGACGCGACGCGGCAGTCCGTTGCGTGGGCTCGAAGAGAAATTCGCCGGCATCGACAAGGACGCCGAACTGCCGGAATACGCCAACCAGTCGCTGCAGGCGAAAGCCAAGGCCAATCCGCCGGCGCGCAACGAGAAGGCGCCCGCGCGGGCGCGCAAGGCGGCGCTCTACGCCACCTGTTACGGCGATTACAACGACACATCGATCGGCATGGCGGCGCTCGCCGTGCTCGCAAGGAACGGCGTCGAGACCGAGGTGGTGCATCCGCACTGCTGCGGCATGCCCAAGCTCGAACAGGGGCTGCTCGGCGAAGTCGCCGAAGCCGCGCGTAAAGTTGCGGCCGCTTTCGCACCCTACATCGAGCAGGGCTACGATATTGTGGCTCCTGTCCCGTCCTGCGCGCTGATGCTGAAATTCGAATGGCCGCTGATTCTGCCCAATGACGCCAGCGTGAAACGGCTCGCCGAGGCGACCTTCGATCTTTCCGAATATATCGTCGACATCGCGCGCAAGGAGGGGCTCGTCGACGGCATGGCGCCGATCGAGGGCGGCGTCGCCTTCCATATGTCCTGCCATTCTCGCGCGCAGAATTTCGGCCAGAAGGGCGCTGAGCTGCTCAATCTCATCCCGCAGGCGGATGTCGCCGTCGTCGAGCGCTGCTCCGGACATGGCGGCGCCTGGGGTTATAAGAAGGGCAATTTCGAAACGGCGATGAAGGTCGGCAAGCCGGCGATGCGCCAGCTCAATACGGCGGGCAAGAAACATGTGGTCTCGGAATGCCCGCTCGCCGGCATCCATCTGGAGCAGGGAATCGAACAGCTTGCCGGCGACGCGCCGAAGCCGGAGCGGGTTGGTCACCCAATCGTGCTGATGGCGCGGGCTTACGGGGTGACGAGCGAATAGAAGCGCGCGGCTCGCTTTTCCTCATCCTGAGGAGGCCGCTTGCGGCCGTCTCGAAGGACGCAGGAAAAAGCCGCTAATACTGAGAGGCGGCCTCGACCTTCGAGACGCGAGCTTCGCTCGCTCCTCAGGATGAGGCCCAAGTGGATGCGACAACGAGCAAGCCCCTCATGCTGAGGAGCCGCCAAAGGCGGCGTCTCGAAGCACGAGGGGCGCCCTTGGTTTGACAGCGTAGTTCGAGGTTACGGAGCACCAACGAGATGACGAACCGTCACGAACTCACCCGCGCCGACATTCTTCCCTGGGCGGAATACGCCAAGGGGCGCGCCGAGCATCGCCGGCGCATCACCGCGATCAAGCGAAACCGACGCGTCGAGGTCGGTCCCTTCGTGACCTTCTATTTCGAAAGCTTCGACACGATGTGGCTGCAGGTGCAGGAGATGCTGCACATCGAGCGCGGCGGCGACGCGCAGATCCCTGAAGAGCTCGCCGCCTATAATCCGCTGATCCCCAAGGGGCGCGAGCTGGTCGCCACCTTCATGATCGAGATCGACGATCCCTTGCGGCGCGCGCGCGTGCTCGCGGGGCTCGGCGGCGTCGAGGAGACCGCCTTTATCGAGGTCGGCGGCGCGCGGGTCGGCGCCAAAGCCGAAACCGATCAGGACCGCACCAGCGCCGACGGCAAGGCGAGCTCGGTGCAATTCGTGCACTTTCCTTTCACCGACGCCGAGGTCGCGGCCTTCCGCGAACCGAATACGCGGGTGATTCTGGGCCTCTCGCATCCCAATTACAGCCATATGGCGGTGTTGTCGGAAGCGACGCGGGCGGCGCTGGCGCAAGATTTCGCGTAAACCTTCACTGTTCCTCCCTTCGCGCCGAACGCGAAGACGGCCCCGCGAAGCGGGCCGACGAGGGGGGTTGAATCCGTCTCGGGATTGCGAAGGGACGCGCTTGCCTTTAAGGCGTGCGCCAGACCAATTGGCCAAACGAGCTTTCCTTGACGACTCCCGATACCCGAGACCCAGTCTCACGGCGACGCACCTTCGCGATCATCTCGCACCCCGACGCCGGCAAAACGACGCTCACCGAAAAGCTGCTGCTTTTCGGCGGCGCGATCCAACTCGCCGGCGCGGTGAAGGCCAAGCGCAATGCGCAGCAGACGCGCTCGGACTGGATGAGCATCGAGCGCGAGCGCGGCATTTCCGTCGTCACCTCCGTGATGACCTTCGAATATGGCGGCTGCGTTTTCAATCTGCTCGATACGCCCGGCCACGAGGACTTTTCGGAAGACACCTATCGGACCCTTTCCGCCGTCGACGCCGCCGTCATGGTGATCGACGCCGCCAAGGGCATCGAGGCGCGCACCCGCAAGCTCTTCGAAGTCTGCCGCCTGCGCGACATTCCCATCGTCACCTTCGTCAACAAGCTCGACCGCGAAGGCCGCGATCCCTTCGAGCTTCTCGACGAGATCGAAAAGACGCTGGCGCTCGACACGACGCCCGTCACCTGGCCGATCGGCTCCGGCAAGAATTTCGCCGGCACCTATCGTTTCGCGACGAAGACCATTCGCAAAATCGACAAGGACGACGAGCTCACGCAGACGCGCGGCCTCGACGATCCGATCTTGGACACGCTGTTGCCGCAAGGCGCCGCCGACGCCTGGCGGGACGAAGCGATGCTGGCGGCGGAAGGCTCGAAACCCTTCGATCTTTCAGCGTTCCGAGAGGGCCATCTCACGCCCGTCTTCTTCGGCAGCGCGCTGCGGAACTTCGGCGTGCGCGACCTGATCGACGCGATGGCCGAATATGCGCCGAGCCCGCGCGCGCAGGCGGCCGACAAGCGCGCCGTCGAAGCCGGCGAGCCGAAGATGACCGGCTTCGTCTTCAAGATTCAGGCGAATATGGATCCCAACCATCGAGACCGCATCGCCTTCATGCGCGTTTGCTCGGGCAAGCTCACGCGCGGGATGAAGGCGAAGCTCATTCGCACGGGCAAGAATATCCCATTGAACGCGCCGCAGTTCTTCTTCGCGCGCGACCGCTCCATCGCCGACGAGGCCTATGCCGGCGATGTGGTCGGCCTGCCCAATCACGGGCAGCTGCGCATTGGCGATACGCTGACGGAGGGCGAGGATCTCGTGTTTCGCGGCGTGCCGAGCTTCGCCCCTGAAATTCTCCGCCGCATTCTCATCTCGGACGCGATGAAGGCCAAGAAGCTGCGCGAAGCCTTGCAGCAGCTTGCGGAAGAGGGGGTCGTGCAGGTTTTCACGCCGCATGACGGCTCCGGCTCGATCGTCGGCGTCGTGGGCGCGCTGCAGCTCGACGTGCTCGCGACGCGTCTCGACGCCGAATACGGCCTCACGACGCGGTATGAGCAGCCGCGCTTCACCGTCTGCCGCTGGGTGACGTCGGACGATCCCGTCAAGCTCAAAAGCTTCCTCGACTCGCATGGTTCGAGCATCGCCGACGATCTCGACGGCGCGCCGGTGTTCATGTCGCCGTCGGCCTTTCAGCTCAATTATGACGCCGAGCGAAACCCGGACATCAAATTCTCGGACGTGAAGGACTATCAGAAAAAGGCGGCTTGACAGGCGCAAAGCTCCGCCGCCTGGCTTGCCGGGAGGACTGGAGCGGGTTTTCGGCGCAAAGCGACATATCTTATTTCCTCTGGCTTCAGAGGGTCGTCGATGTTTGCAGGGAGCGCCACAGCCGCCTTTTTTGTCTTTGCATTGGCGCTGAGCCCAGCCGTGGTGCAGTCCGGCATGGCCAGGCAGTTAGCCAAGTCTTTACGTCTGGAAATCGCCGAGTCACGGAAATTGGAGTGCGTCTTCGGGAAGGAGGGCGCGCCTTCCAAAGTCACCATCAAGCTCGCCTCCAAGAACTCAGGCGACGACGGGTCCGTCTACAACGGGCGCATATGGCTCGACAAAAAGCTCATGTTCGGGGACTCGATCAAATTTCTGTATTCCAAAACGGAAGACGGCAAAGCGACGCTCGGCGCCGGCGTTCTCACGCAAAAGCGCACGCTCTTCTACACGGAGCTTTTCATCAATTATGACCCCGACAGCGGCGAGGCCACTTTCGAAGCGGCCACGAACAAAGTGTCGACCAAACTGCAGGGACGTTGCACATTGAACTAATTTGCAGCCAAGATCGCGGACGAGCTTTCATTGAAAGGGCGGTCATGCTGCAGATTGCAATGCTGATCTATCCGGATATGTTCGACGTCGACCTCATCGGGCCGCAGACTTTTCTGCAGCGTCTCGGCGACGCGGACGTTTTTTATGTTTGGAAAGACCGCGGACCGATCGTCAGCGATCTGGGCGTGACCTACGCCGCCACACACGACTTCGCTTCCTGTCCCGCAAATCTCGACGTTCTCTTCGTTCCTGGCGGCCTCAAGGGCGCGATGCCGCTCCTGCGCGACGGCGCCGTGCTGGACTTTCTCGCCGATCGCGGCGCGCGCGCGAAATATGTCGCAAGCGTCTGCACGGGGTCGCTGCTGCTCGGCGCCGCAGGGCTGCTCACGGGCTACAAGGCGACGAGCTATTGGATGGTGCGCGACCTGCTGCCGCTGTTCGGCGCCGAGCTCGTGCCCGAGCGCGTCGTCATCGACCGCAACCGCGTGACGGGCGGCGGCGCGACCGCGGGGCTCGATTTCGGCCTGACGCTCGCGAGTTTGCTGCGCGGCGAAGATCACGCCAAGATGCTGCAGCTTCTCGTCGAATACGACCCCCAGCCGCCCTATGACGCCGGCGCGCCGGAACGGGCGCCGGCGGGGATGGCCGAGCGGATCAGAGACAAGCGGGCAGGCGAGATGGCGGCCGCGCGGGAAGCGGCGCTTTCCGCGGCGAAGCGGCTGGAGGGCGGGCGAGGGCGCCTGCGGTCCTCGAACGGCGCTTGATCGCTCCGCCAGCGATGCGAGAATGCCGCATTGGTTCTCGGGGAAAAGACGATGCTTGCTTCTGACGCAGAATTCATGGCCGAGGCCTATCGGCTCGCCGAAAAGAGTTTCTCGGAGGGCGGGCTTCCGATCGGGTCGGTGCTCGTGCGCGACGGAAAGATCATCGGCGGCGGACATAACCAGCGCATACAGCGCGGCAGTCCCATCCTCCACGGGGAGATGGACTGCATCGAAAACGCCGGTCGGCAAAGCACCTATCGGGACACGACCATCTATACGACCCTCTCGCCTTGCATGATGTGCTCGGGAACGATCGTGCAATTCAAGATCCCGCGCGTCGTCGTCGGCGAGAACGTGAATTTCGGCGGAAACGAGGACTTTCTGCGGTCGCAGGGCGTCGAGGTCGTCGTTCTGAACGATCCGAAATGCGCGGCGCTCATGCGTCGTTACATCGAGCTCCACCCCAGCGAATGGGGCGAGGACATCGCCGAGACATAAATCAAGCCTTGTGCAGAGGGGGTTTCGCCCGGCCTGTGACGGTAATACGCATCGGGCCGCTCTTCCCGTTCCGCCCGCGTCGTGATAAGCGGAGCGCCTCAACTCGCGCGGCATGGAGAGCCGGTTTGTCCCGCGATATCCGGGCAGCCGACATTTTCGCTTATCTTTCGCGCACTTAGGCTAGAGGAAATTCCATGAGCCAGTCCGGTTTCTTCACCAACTCCGTCGCGCAGACCGACCCGGAGCTCGCCAAGGCGATCGAGCTCGAACTGGGCCGTCAGCGTCACGAGATCGAGCTGATCGCGTCGGAGAACATCGTTTCCAAGGCGGTGATGGAGGCGCAGGGCTCGGTTCTCACCAACAAATACGCCGAGGGCTATCCGGGCAAGCGCTATTACGGCGGCTGCCAGTATGTCGATATCGCTGAGAATCTCGCGATCGACCGCGCCAAGAAGCTCTTCAACTGCGGCTTCGCCAACGTGCAGCCGAACTCCGGCTCGCAGGCGAACCAGGCCGTGTTCCTCGCGCTGCTGCAGCCGGGCGACTCCTTCATGGGCCTCGACCTCGCGGCGGGCGGCCACCTCACGCACGGCTCGCCGGTGAACCTCTCGGGCCGCTGGTTCAAGCCGATCAGCTACACCGTCCGCAAGGACGACCAGCGCATCGACATGGAGCAGGTCGCCGCGCTCGCCCGCGAGCATAAGCCGAAGCTCATCATCGCCGGCGGCTCCGGCTATTCGCGCATCTGGGACTTCGAGGCGTTTCGCAAGATCGCCGACGAGATCGGCGCCTTCTTCATGGTCGACATGGCCCATTTCGCCGGCCTCGTCGCCGCGGGTCTGCATCCCTCGCCGTTCCCGCACGCCCATGTCGTCACCACCACGACGCACAAGACGCTGCGCGGCCCGCGCGGCGGCATGGTGCTGACGAATGACGAGGACATCGCCAAGAAGATCAACTCGGCCGTGTTCCCGGGCCTGCAGGGCGGCCCGCTCATGCATGTCATCGCCGCCAAGGCCGTCGCTTTCGGCGAAGCGCTCACGCCCGAGTTCAAGGCCTATCAGCAGCGCGTGAAGGACAATGCGCAGACCCTGGCGCAGACGCTCGTCGACGCCGGCCTTGCCATCGTCTCCGGCGGCACCGAGAACCATCTCATGCTCGTCGACCTGCGCCCCAAGAAGATCACCGGCAAGGCGGCCGAGGCCGCGCTCGGCCGCGCCCATATCACCTGCAACAAGAACGGCATCCCCTTCGATCCGGAGAAGCCCTTCGTCACCTCCGGCATCCGTCTCGGCACGCCGGCGGCGACCTCGCGCGGCTTCGGCAAGGAAGAGTTCAAGCAGGTCGGCGCCCTGATCGTCGAGGTGCTGGACGGCCTGTCGTCGAAGGGCGAAGAGGGCAATGCGGGCACGGAAGCGGCGGTCAAGGACAAGGTCCATGCGCTGACCGGGAAGTTCCCGATTTACTGAGACCAGTCCCTCTCCCCGCTCGCGGGGAGAGGGATCCCATTTTCTCGAGAACCCTCACCCCATCCGTCTCCCCCAGCGGGAGAGGGTCAGGCTCCCCTCCATGCGCTGTCCCTATTGCGGCTCCTTCGACACGCAGGTGAAGGATTCGCGGCCTGCCGAGGATTCGTCCTGCATCAGGCGGCGCCGGGTTTGTCCGACGTGCGGCGGCCGCTTCACGACCTTCGAGCGCGTGCAGCTGCGCGAGATCATCGTTGTCAAGAAGTCCGGCAGGCGCGCGCCCTTCGACCGCGACAAGCTCACCCGCTCGGTCGAGATCGCGTTGCGCAAGCGCCCCGTGGAGCCAGAACGCGTCGAGCAGATGATCTCGGGCGTGGTTCGTCAGCTCGAGAGCCTGGGCGAAGCCGAAATCGAGAGCCATCGCATCGGCGAATTGGTGATCGAGGGCTTGCGTTCCCTCGACGCCGTGGCCTATGTCCGCTTCGCCTCCGTCTATCGCGACTTCCGGGAGGCGCGCGACTTCAACGCCATCATCGACGAACTGGAAAGCGGCGGCGACATCGCCGGCGACGCCGACGACTAGATGAGCCTTCACACCAAGATCCTCACTCCCGCGACCGACGACGCCTACATGGCGGCGGCGCTGGCGCTCGGTCGGCGCAATATGGGCCGCACGGCGCCCAATCCCGCCGTCGGCGCGCTCGTGGTGCGCGACGGCGTGATCGTGGCCCGCGGCTATACGGCGGAGGGCGGGCGCCCTCATGCCGAGGCGATTGCTCTCGCCGCCGCCGGAGAAGCCGCGCGCGGCGCGACGCTTTATGTCACGCTCGAGCCCTGTTCGCACCACGGCGCCACGCCGCCCTGCGTCGACGCGATCATCGCCGCAGGCGTCGCGCGCGTCGTCACCGCCATGGAAGACCCCGATCCGCGCGTCGCCGGCAGAGGCCACGCCCTCTTGCGTGAGGCGGGCGTCGAGGTCGTCGTCGGGCCGGAAGCGGCGATGGCGCGCTGCGACCATCTGGGCCATTTGCTGCGCGTGACCAAGCATCGGCCGATGGTGACGCTGAAGCTCGCCCAGACGGCCGACGGCTATGCGGCGGGCGCCGTGCATGATCCGCGCCTGCGCATCACCGGGCCGATCGCCGACGCCTTCACCCATGTGCAGCGCTTGCTGCACGACGCCATCATGGTGGGCTCCGGAACCGCGCGGGAGGACGATCCGCTGATGACCGTCCGCCTGCCCGGCCTCGACGGCGCCAGGAAGCTTCGCGTTGTGGTCGACCGCAAGCTCACCCTCTCGCCGGGCTCGCGCCTTGCCGCGACCGCGCGCGAGACGCCGCTGCTCGTCATCGTCGGCGAGGATGTTTCCGAAGAGCAGGCGCGCGCCTTCGCGGCGGCCACCGGCGCGGAGATCGCGCGCGCGCCGGCGCAGGACGACAAGCTCGATCTGCTCGCCGCGCTGCGGCTCCTCGCCGACCGCGGCGTCACGCGCGTTTTCAGCGAAGGCGGGCCGCGCGTCGCGGAAAGCCTCCTGACCATGGGGCTGGCCGACGAGGTGATCCTGCACAAGGGCTATAAGCCCTTAGGGCGCGAAGGCCGCCCGGCGCTGACCCCCGCCGCGCGATCCGCGCTGGAGAGGCGCTACCGGATGATCGAGAGCCGCATGCTGGGGATGGACCAGATGACGCGCTATACGCGGATGGATTGAGGCGACGGCCGACGCGCCCCTCGCTCCAACCCTCTTCTCGCAAGCGGGAGAGGGCGTTGATGCGGAGAGAAGCATGTTTACCGGCATTGTGAGCGACATAGGCGAGGTTGTTTCCGTCGCGCCGCGGGGCGATCTGAAGCGGCTGCGCATCGCCTGTTCCTATCAGGCCGAGACCATTGCGCTCGGCGCGTCCATCGCCTGCTCGGGGACCTGCCTGACCGTCGTCGCGGTCGCGCGCGAGGGCGAGCGTACGGTTTTCGACGTCGACGCCGCCGCCGAGACGCTGGCCAGGACGACCGTCGGGACCTGGACGCAGGGGACCCGCGTCAATCTCGAGCGCGCCTTGAAGATCGGCGACGAACTGGGCGGCCATATTGTCACCGGCCACGTCGATGGACTGGCGCGCATCGACTCGCGCGACGATTTCGACGGGATGGCGCGTTTTTGGATCGAGGCGCCCCGCCAGCTCTCGCGCTTCGTCGCGCAAAAGGGATCGGTGGCGCTCGACGGCGTGTCGCTCACGGTCAACGACATCGACGGCGACCGCTTTTCGATCCTGCTCATTCCGCATACGCTCGCGGTGACGACTTTTGGCGGGCGCGCCGCGGGAGACGCCCTCAACATCGAAGTCGATATGATGGCGCGCTATGCGGCGAGGTTGAGCGGACGCGACGGCTGACAAGGCGGCGCTCCTGTGACATAACACGCGCGCACGAAATCTAAAGAGAAACGGCCCCCACCCCAACCCTCCCCCGCTGCGCGGGAGAGGGAGCTAGGTTGCCGCTTGTACGCAGCGAGAAGCTCACGCCGCTCGTGAGCGACCCTTCTCCCGCGCAACGGGAGAGGGCTGGGAAATGGGTCTTCGGAGTTTCAAACGCATGGCAGGTTTTTCACCCGACGACAGCGACGCGACGCCGGTTCCGGGCGCACGGATTCTCGTCGTCGCGGCAAGGTTCAACGCCGATATCGTCGGCCTTTTGCGGGCGGGCGCGCTTGCGGCGATCGAGCGGCTCGGCGCGACCGCGACCGTGATCGAGGTTCCGGGCGCGCTGGAGATCGCCGCCGCCGCCGCGATCGCGCTGGATGCAGCGGAAGAAGACGGGATGCCGTATGAGGGGCTCGTCGCGCTTGGCTGCGTCATCCGCGGCGAGACATATCACTTCGAAATCGTCTCCAACGAAAGCTCCCGCGCGCTCACCGATCTTTCGGTCGCGCGCCGACTGCCTGTCGGCAACGGAATTCTGACCGTGGAAAACGAAGGCCAGGCGGTCGTCCGCGCCGATCCGGAAAAGGGCGACAAGGGCGCGGACGCCGCTCTCGCGGCGCTTGCGCTCATCCGTCTGAAACGGAGCCTCGCATGAGCCTCGACCAGCGCTCCGCCGCGCGCCTCGCTATCGTGCAGGCGCTGTATCAGATGGAGGTTGCCGGCAAGGGCCTCAACGAAATCTTCGCGGAATTCGAGTCGCATTGGATCGGCCGCGAGATCGAGGGCGTGCAATACAAGCCCGCCGAAATCACGTTTTTCCGCGACGTCTTGCAGGGCGTGCTCACCGATCAGGTGGCGATCGACCGGCAGATCGACCGCGTGCTCTCCGGCGGCTGGCCGCTCGCGCGCATCGAGGCGGTCATGCGCGCGGCCCTGCGCGCCGGCGCCTATGAGCTGCGCGCGCGCAAGGATGTGCCGCCCCGCGTGGTGATCAAGGAATATGTCGACGTCACGGCCGCCTTTTTCGGACCGACCGAGTCCGGCATGGTCAATGCGGTGCTGGACAAGATCGCGCGCGAGGAGCGGCCGGGAGAGATGGGCTAGACCATCCCGGCTCCAGAAACCCTCTCCCCGCCCGCGGGGAGAGGGCAGGGCGGGGCCAGACAGGCCGGTCAGGGAGGGGGCGCAGGCGACATGACGGGGCGCTATAGCGAAGACGAGCTCATCGCCCGCCTGTTCGCGCCCATCGCCGGACCGGCCGGGCTTGGGCTCGAAGACGACGCCGCGCTGCTGCCGGCGTCCTCCGAGCCGATGGTCGCGACGACCGACATGATCGTCGCCGGCGTGCATTTCTTCGCTGACGACCCCCCTGCCCAGATCGCCAAGAAGGCGTTGCGCGTCAATCTCTCCGACCTCGCCGCCAAGGGCGCCGCGCCCGTCGGCTTCTTGCTGTCCCTCGCCTTGCCGCCTGACTGGACCAACGACTGGCTCGCGGCCTTCGCCACCGGTCTCGCGGAAGACGCCGCCCTTTACGGCGCGCCGCTCATCGGCGGCGACACCGCGTCGACGCCGGGGCCGCTGACGATCTCGGTCACGGCGCTCGGCCGCACGTCGCGCTTCGCGCCGCGGGCCGGGGCGCGGCCAGGGGACGCCATCTTCGTCTCCGGGACGATCGGCGACGCCGCGCTGGGCCTGGCCGTGCGGCGCGACCCCGCGCTGGCGGCGCGTCTCTCGCCGGCGGCGCGCGACTGGCTCCTCGACCGATATTTGCTGCCGCGCCCGAGGCTCGACCTCATCGAGACGGTTCGCGGCGGCGCGAGCGCCGCCATGGACGTCTCCGACGGACTTGTGGGCGATCTGGCCAAGCTTTGCCGCGCCTCACGGGTGAGCGCTCTCGTCGAGGCGCCGCTGGTTCCGCTCTCGACGGCGGCGCAGGAGGCGATCGGGCTCTCGCCCAGCCTTTTCGAGACGGCGTTAACGGGCGGAGACGATTATGAAATTCTCTTTGCCGCCGACCCCGCCTATAGGCCTCCGCAAGGCGTCGTCCGTATTGGCGCGATCGTTCCCGGCGCGGCGGCCCCGGCAATTCTCGACGCCTCGAAAACACAAATGATTTTCGGAAAAACCTCTTTCAGTCATTTTTGACCCGCCATTGCCGCTCTGCCCTGTTTCTGGCAGAAAGTCCGCGGAAATTCGCGGCGGCCCGGGCCGATTCGTCGGCGCGGACGCTCTTCCTTTTTTCCCTGTCGCGCGAACCTCTCGCGATCCCGTCCGGCCGCCCTCGGCCGAGAAACGAAAAGGCGAACCCTTATGGTTTTGTTTCTGACCATCGTCTTCGGACTGATGTCCGTCGCCTACGGCGTAAAGACGTCGCAGGAGCTGCTGAAGGCCGATCCCGGCTCGCAGCGCATGCAGGAGATTTCCGGCGCCGTGGCTGAAGGCGCGCAGGCCTATCTCAACCGCCAGTACAAGACCATCGGCATTGTCGGCGGCGTGATTTTCGTGCTGCTCGTCATCCTGCTCGGCTGGGCGGTCGCTTTCGGCTTCGCGATCGGCGCGGCGCTCTCGGGCGCGGCGGGCTATATCGGCATGAACGTCTCGGTGCGCGCTAATGTCCGCACCGCGCAGGCGGCGACGCAGTCGCTGGCGGGCGGCCTCGACATCGCCTTCAAGGCGGGCGCCATCACCGGACTTCTCGTCGCCGGCCTCGCGCTGCTCGGCGTCGCGGTCTATTATGCAATCCTCACCTGGTTCGCCGGCTATACGGCGGCCGACCGCGTCGTCGTCGACGCGCTGGTGGCGCTCGGCTTTGGCGCCTCGCTGATCTCGATCTTCGCGCGTCTCGGCGGCGGCATCTTCACCAAGGGCGCGGACGTCGGCGCCGACCTCGTCGGCAAGGTCGAGGCGGGCATTCCCGAGGACGATCCGCGCAACCCGGCGACCATCGCCGACAACGTCGGCGACAATGTCGGCGACTGCGCGGGCATGGCGGCCGACCTCTTCGAGACCTATGCGGTCACCGTCGTCGCCACGATGGTTCTGGCCTCGATTTTCTTCGCCGGCCAGGAAGGGCTTTCCAGCGCGGTGCTCTATCCGCTCGCCATCGGCGGCCTCTCCATCCTGACCTCCATCGCCGGCACCTATTTCGTCAAGCTCGGCGAGGACGACACGGAGTGGGGCAAGTTCGCGGCGCCTTATTTCGCGAAGATCGGCCTCAAGAACGACTCGATCATGGACGCGCTCTACAAGGGCCTCATTGCGGCGGGCGTTCTGTCGATCGTGGGCCTGTTCCTCGCGACGCTGTTCACCGTCGGCCTCGGCGAGGTCGGCAAGGTCAATGGCGAGCCGATTCACGGCATCGGCCTGTTCGTCTGCGGCGTCATCGGCCTGATCGTGACGGGCGCCATCGTCTACATCACCGAATATTACACCGGCACGGGCAAGCGCCCGGTCGTGTCGATCGCTCAGGCGTCGGTGACGGGCCATGGCACCAACGTCATTCAGGGCCTCGCCGTGTCGCTCGAGTCGACTGCCGCGCCGGCCGTGGTGATCGTGCTCGGCATCATCCTCACCTATAATTTCGGCGGCCTCTATGGCACGGCGATCGCGGTGACGACGATGCTCGGCCTCGCCGGCATGATCGTCGCGCTCGACGCCTTCGGCCCGGTGACCGACAACGCCGGCGGCATCGCCGAAATGTCGGGCCTGCCGAAGGAAGTCCGTCAGTCGACCGACGCACTCGACGCCGTCGGCAATACGACCAAGGCGGTCACCAAGGGTTACGCCATCGGCTCGGCGGGCCTCGGCGCGCTCGTGCTGTTCGCAGCCTATACGAACGACATCAAGCACTTTGCGGCGACGGGCGTGTCCTTCTTCAAGGGCCTCGAGAACATCGACTTCAGCCTGTCGAATCCCTTCGTCGTCGCGGGCCTGATCTTCGGCGGCCTCATCCCCTACCTCTTCGGCGGCATCGCCATGACGGCGGTGGGCCGCGCGGCGGGCTCGGTCGTGGAGGAAGTGCGCCGTCAGTTCAAGGAGAAGCCCGGCATCATGGACGGCTCCGCCCGTCCGGATTACGGCCGCGCCGTCGATATGCTGACCCAGGCGGCGATCAAGGAGATGATCATCCCCTCGCTGCTGCCGGTCGCGGCGCCGCTGGTGATGTTCATCGTCGTGCTGCTGCTCGGCGGCGGCAAGGCCAACGCCCTCGCTGCGGTGGGCGCGCTGCTCCTCGGCGTGATCGTCAACGGCGTCTTCGTTGCCATCTCCATGACCTCGGGCGGCGGCGCCTGGGACAACGCCAAGAAGTCCTTCGAAGACGGCTTCATCGACAAGGACGGCGTGAAGCACCTCAAAGGGTCCGAGGCGCATAAGGCGTCGGTCACCGGCGACACCGTCGGCGACCCCTATAAGGACACCGCCGGCCCGGCCGTGAATCCGGCCATCAAGATCACCAATATCGTCGCTTTGCTGATGCTCGCCATTCTGGCGCATTGGGGCTGATCGAAAGCCAAACGCGTGACGTGAAGGGCGGGGGAGACCCCGCCCTTTTTCGTTCAGGCCTTCGGCGGTCCGTAATAGCCGGGCTTTTTCTGCGTCTCGTCCACGAGCAGCTTGGCGCCGTCGATCACATGCGGCGCGAGCCCCGCGCCGCCGGCGTCGATCAGCGCCAGAAGTTCCTCGCGCATGCGCGGATCCCAATAGGTCCGCAGGTGATTGCGAATGCCCTCGGCGCGCCGCTCCGGCGGATAGGGCGCGAAGAAGTCGCCGATCTGATTGGCCATCAGTACGATGCGGTCGAGCGCCATCACGGGGATGTCGCCGCCCGTATTCTGCTGAGTCACGCTCATTCCGCCGGCTCCAGTTCCTCGATGCGCGGTTTCGCGGCGTCGCGCGCCACATCGGCCGCGGGGCCGTTCGTGCGCACGACGTCGACGGCCGTCACCTTGTATTCGGGGCAGTTCGTCGCCCAGTCAGAGAGATCCGACGTGACGGCGTTCGCCTTCGATTTCGCATGGTGGAAGGTCGTATAGACGACGCCCGGATTGACGCGCTCCGAGATCTTCGCGCGCAATTCGATCTCGCCGAAGCGGCTCGAAACCTTCACCCAGTCGCCATCCTTCACGCCGCGCGACATCGCGTCCTGCTCATTGATCTCAAGAATGTCTTCGGGGTGCCACATCGAGTTCGGCGTGCGCCGCGTCTGCGTGCCGACATTGTATTGCGACAGGATGCGGCCCGTGGTGAGCAGCATCGGATATTTGTCGTTGGTGCGCTCGGCGGTCGGCACATATTCGGTGAGCATGAAGGTGCCGAGACCGTTGGCGCGCGGGAACTTCTCGCGATGCAGGACCTCCGTGCCCTCGGGCGCTTCCTCGTTGCAGGGCCACTGCGCAGAGCCTATTCGGTCGATGAGCGCGAAGCTGATGCCGCGATAGTTGGGCGACAGCCGCGCGATTTCGTCGAGCACCTCGCCGGAATGGGCGTAGGAGACGTTGTAGCCCATGGCGTTCATGAGCTTGACGGTGATCTCCCAGTCCTGCAGGCCGGCCAACGGCTCGATCACCTTGCGCACGCGCGACACGCGGCGCTCGGCGTTGGTGAAGGTGCCGTCCTTCTCCAGCGACGACGAACCGGGCAGGAAGATATGGGCGTATTTCGACGTCTCGTTGAGGAAGAGGTCATGGAGCACGACGCACTCCATGTTCTTCATCGCGGCGATGACGTGGTGCTGGTTCGGGTCGCTCTGCACCGGGTCTTCGCCCATGATGTATATGCCCTTGAACGAGCCGGCGACGGCGGCGTCGAGCATGTTGGGCAGGCGCAGCCCGGGCTCCGCGTCGAGCGTCACGCCCCATTCCGCCTCGAAGCTGGAACGGGTGGCGTAATCGGTCACGAAGCGATAGCCGCTGAAGACATGCGGCCAGCTGCCGAGACAGCTGCCGCCCTGAACGTTGCCCTGGCCGCGCAGCGGGTTCACGCCCACGCCCTCGCGCCCAAGCATGCCGCAGGAAAGGCCGAGATTGCCGAGGCACATCACGCCCGTCGAGCCCTGCGAATGTTCGGTGACGCCGAGGCCGTAGTAGATGGCGCTGTTGGGGCCGCCGGCGTAAATGCGCGCGGCCTTGCGGATGTCGTCCGGATCGACGCCGGCGAGCGGGCCGATGACCTCCGGCGCATATTTGTCGGAGCCGACAAGCTCCTTCCAGTTCTCGAACTCGTTCACCTCGCAGCGCGCGCGCACGAATTCCTCATTGTAGAGCTTCTCGCGCACGATGACATGGGCGATGCTGTCGAGGATCGCGACATTGGTGCCGGGGCGGATGGCGAGATGCACGTCTGCCTTGCAATGCGCCGATTCCACCGTCTCGGTCTTGCGCGGATCGATGACAATCAGCTTCGCGCCCTGGCGCAGGCGGCGCTTCATCAGCGAGCCGAAGACCGGATGGCCTTCCGTCGGATTGGCGCCGACGACCATGATCACGTCGGCCTGCAGGATCGAGTCGAAGTGCTGGCTCGCCGCGCCGGCGCCGACCGTGTTCGTCAGGCCAAACTGCGTCGGCGAGTGGCAGATGCGGGCGCAATTGTCGATATTGTTGTTGCCGAGAACGGCGCGCGCGAATTTCTGCGTGAGGAAGATTTCCTCATTGGTGCAGCGCGAACTGGAAACCGCGCCGACGGACTTCACGCCGTACTTGGCCTGGATACGCTTGAACTCCTTCGCGGCGTAGGCGAAGGCCTCGTCCCAGGAGACCGGCGTCCATGGTTCGTCGATCGAGGCGCGGATCAGCGGCGTGCGGACGCGGTCGGGATGGTTGTAGTAATCAAAGGCGAAGCGGCCCTTGATGCAACTGTGGCCATGGTTCGCCTTGCCTTCCTTCCATGGCGTCATGCGCACGATCTTGCCCCCGCGCGTCTCGGCCTTGAAGCCGCAGCCGACGCCGCAATAGGCGCAGGTCGTGACGACCGATTTTTCAGGCTTCAACGGGTTCGGCATGGACATACTCTCCTTCGAAGAGGCTCTTTTCCACCAGCGCGTGGCTGGGGCAGGCTTGCACGCAAGCGCCACAGCTCACGCATTCCGATTGAAAGAACGGCTGATCCTGGCTCGCGACGACTTTGGAGTCGAAGCTTCGGCCTGCGATTGTCAGCGCGAAAGTTCCCTGCACTTCGGCGCAGGCGCGCACGCATCTGCTGCACACGATGCATTTCGCCGGATCGAACAAGAAATACGGGTTCGACGCGTCAATGCCGGCGCTGAAGTGGTTTTGCCCTTTGCCGTAAGGATGCGAAGCCACGCCCTCGGCCTTCAGCGTCTCGTGAAATTCGCTCCAGCCGCCGTCGACCTCGCTTGGCGGGAAGTCGGAGAGATAGAGCTCCAACACACCCTTGCGCAGACGCTGCAGCGTTTCCGTCTGCGTGCTGACCTTCATGCCGTCGACGACCGGCGTCGTGCAGCTCGCGGGAAAGCCGCCGCGTCCCTCGATCTCCACGAGACAGACGCGGCAGCTCCCGAATGGCTCGAGCATGTCTGTCGCGCAAAGCTTCGGGATGGCCCGTCCCGCCGCGGCCGCGGCGAGCATGACGGAGCTGCCGGCCGGAACCGTCACGGAAACGCCGTCGATTTCCAAAGTGACCGGCGCGCCGTCGCGCGGCGGGGTCCCGTAATCAATGTCGTCCTTCAAGGCGCGCAGTTCGGACCACATTCGCGAAACCTCCCCGTTTAAAACGGCGCCGTCGGAGGCCGGGCGCCTCTCCGTTTGCGCGCCGGCAAGACGCGCCTCTTTTTTAGAACTCTTCAAAAAGGCAGTGTAGCGAGGGAAGTCGGCGGGAAATCATAGAAAAAGTGAAATTCATTCTTCGTAAAAACGGATGAGTCGGGCGGAGCGGCGCGGCCCTATCCCCGCGCGGAACATGACAGGCGCCGCCGCTTCCGGCATTATGGCGGCCCATTCCTCGGGCCGCTCCCGCGCAAGTTCATGACCCACCCCTTCTTCTCGCTCCACACGCATGGCTTTGTTCGCGCCGCCGTCGCCTGTCCGAGCGTGCGTGTCGCCGATCCCGCCTTCAACGTGGCGCGCACCATCGAAATGGCGGAAGACGCGCATCGGCGCGGGGCTTCTCTCGTGCTGTTTCCGGAGCTTGGCCTCTCCGCCTATGCGATCGACGATCTCTTGCAGCAGGAGGCGCTGCTTGGCGCGGTCGAGACGGCGCTCGCCACGCTGCTCGCCGCGTCGCGGTCGCTGCATCCGGTGATCGTCGTTGGCGCGCCGCTGCGCCATCAGGGCCGACTTTACAATTGCGCCGTCGCCATTCTCCGCGGGCGCCTGCTCGCGGTCACGCCGAAAACCTATCTGCCGAATTACCGTGAATTCTACGAGCGCCGTCATTTCGCCTCGGGCGCTTTCATTTCTGGAGAAGAGATCGCGGTCGCCGGAACGCGCGCGCCTTTTGGCTCGGACGTCCTGCTCGACGCGCGCGACTTCCCGGGTCTCGTCGTCCACATGGAGGTTTGCGAGGACGTCTGGGTCCCGATCGCGCCTTCGGCGCGCGCGGCGCTTTCCGGCGCGACGGTGCTGCTCAATCTCTCGGCGTCCAACGCCATCGTCGGCAAATCCGATTATCGCCAGACGCTGTGTGCGTCCCATTCGGCGCGCTGCCTCGCCGCCTATCTCTACTCGGCCGCGGGGCAGGGGGAGTCGACAACCGATCTCGCCTGGGACGGCGAGGCCGTGATCTATGAGCAGGGCGATGTTCTCGCCCGCGCGCCGCGCTTCTCGGATACGCCGCAGCTCGTTGTCGCGGATATCGACCTCGGCCGCCTCCTGGCCGAGCGCGCGAGGCAGGGCACCTTTGGCGACTGCGCCGATGTCGAAGCGGGCGCCGTGCAGTATCGCCGCGTCGGCTTCGAGATCTTGGCCCCGTGCGACGTCGATCTCGGGCTTTTGCGAGATGTGCCGCGCTTCCCCTTCGTGCCGAATGACGAAGCGCGGCTTGCGGAACTCTGCTTCGAGGCCTTCAACATTCAGTCGCACGGGCTCGAGCAGAGGCTGCGCGCGGCTGGGATCAAAAAGGTCGTCATTGGCGTGTCGGGCGGGCTCGACTCGACGCAGGCCTTGCTCGTCGCCGTCACGGCGATGGAGCGGCTCGGTCTGCCGCGCGAAAACATTCTCGCTTATACGCTGCCGGCCTTTGCGACGAGCGACCGCACCAAGAGCAACGCCTGGGCGCTGATGCGGGCGCTGGGCGTGTCGGCGCAGGAGATCGACGTCTCGGCCGCCTGCCGACAGATGCTCGAAGATATCGGCCACCCCGCCGCGCGCGGCGAAACGGTGTATGACGCGACCTATGAGAATGTGCAGGCGGGCGCGCGCACCTCGCTGCTGTTCCGCCTCGCCAATTTTCATGACGCCATCGTCATTGGCACGGGCGACCTCTCGGAATTGGCGCTCGGCTGGTGCACCTATGGCGTCGGCGATCAAATGTCGCATTACAACGTCAACGCATCTGTGCCGAAGACGCTCATCCAGCATCTCATCCGCTGGTGCGCCCGCGACGCGCGCTTTGGCCCTGAGACGGTCGCCGTGCTCGTCGATATTCTCAAAACCGAAATCTCGCCCGAACTCGTCCCCGGCGAAGAGGCGCAGCGCACGGAAGCTTTCGTCGGCCCTTACGCCCTGCAGGATTTCAATCTGTTTTACACGACGCGCTACGGCTTCCACCCAGCGAAGACGGCGTTCCTGTCCTGGCGCGCCTGGCGCGACGCGGGTGCGGGCGAGTGGCCTTCGGTCATCGCGGAGAGCGACCGCTGCGCCTATGATCTGCATGAGATCAAGCATTGGCTCACAGTCTTCCTGCGGCGCTTTTTTGCGACGAGCCAGTTCAAGCGCTCGGCGCTGCCCAATGGGCCAAAGGTGAGTTCGGGAGGCTCTCTCTCGCCACGCGGCGACTGGCGCGCGCCGAGCGATTCATCGGCGGAGGCGTGGCTCGCCGGCCTCGACGACATTCCGTAAAAAAAGGACCGGCCAACGCCGGTCCAGTTGGGAGCACCAAGAGAGAAAAGCGCCTGTCCCGTCAGGCTCGGCGGACGAATCCGATGACCGCCGAGATAACGAAGAGGGCGAGCGCCACCCAGAACAGAATCCGGGCGCCTTCCATCGCCGTGCCGGCGACTCCGCCAAAGCCAAAGAACGCGGCGATGACGGCCACGATGAGAAACAAGATCGCATAGTGCAGCAGGCTGCCCATGTTGACCTCCGTGGGTGAAACCTAACTCGCAGGCACAACGCGCGCTTGCCAGCAGTGTTCCAACATGAACGCGACGGTCGCCACAAAAAGACGGCCAGGGGCGCCGCGGCGTCCCTGGCCATCAACCTCCCGACCACGCGTAGCGCACTACGCGGCGGTCAGACCGCGGTGGCGCGTGCGAAATTGAGATAGATGGCGCGCAGCCGCTTCGCTCTTTCGCCAGGAACGCCCGTCCCCACCGGGCGCCCGTCAATCGAGACGACCGGCAGAACGAGATTGGATGCGCTTGTCAGAAAGGCTTCCGCCGCCTCCTGAGCTTCAGCCACTGTGAAGGGCCGTTCCTCGACCGATAATCCTTCTTGATCTGCGAGCGCCATCACGGCGCGGCGCGTGCAGCCGGGCAGGATCGCCGTCGAATTGGGACGCGTGACGATGGCGTCCTGCTTGGTGATGATGAAGGCCGTCGAGGACGAGCCCTCGGTGACGAAGCCTTCCTGATCCACCATCCAGGCTTCCTGACAGCCGGCTTCCGTCGCCGCCTGTTTGGCGAGCACCTGCGCCAGCAGGGCGACGCTCTTGATGTCGCGACGCGCCCAGCGCAGATCAGGGACTGTCAGGATCTTGACCCCAGTCTGCGCCGCGGGGGAGGCGAGAATATTCTTTCGCTGCGCAAAGGCGACGAGAGTCGGGCGGGCGTTGTTCGGGAAGGAGAAATCCCTTTCGGCCGCCCCGCGTGTGATCTGGAGATAGACGAGCCCTTCGTCGATCCCGTTGCGCGAGACGAGCGCGCGCTCGATCTCGACGATCTCCGGCATGGGCGCGGGACTGGTGAGCCGCAGCGCGTCGAGCGAGCGCTGAAGCCGCGCCAGATGCGCCTCATTGTCGACCAGCCGGCCGTCGATGACCGCCGCGACTTCATAGACGCCGTCAGCGAAGAGGAAACCGCGGTCGAGGATCGAAACTTTGGCGTCTTCGAGCGGCGTGAACACGCCATTGACATAGGCGACGTCGGACAAGCGGGCTCTCCTGTTATTCTGATTCGTCTCTTAGCGCGGCCTTTCGTCTTGCGGTAGGCGGCAAGACGTGAGCTTTGCAGATTCTTCGCCACGACGAGAGCGGGGAGGGGTTCGCGACGCATCGTCGCGCCTGCTTCCCCGACTCGCTTCTAGGTAATAGAAGGGGGCGAGCGGGAGGCGTCGTGGGCGAGGAAATCAGGGCAACCGGATTTACCGGCGAAGACAAGGTCCGCTTCAGGGCCCGGCTCGCCGAAGAGACCGAAATGGCCCGCGCTCTGTTCGCGGCCGGCAAATTTTCGCGCGCGGGCCACATGCTCGGCTTCGAAGTCGAGACCTGGATCGTCGATCACAATTACTTTCCGGCGTCCATCAATCAACTGCTGCTGGAGACGCTCGCGAACCCGCTCGTCGTGCCGGAGCTGTCGCGCTTCAATCTAGAGCTGAACTGCGATCCGCTGCCGCTCGAAGGCGACGCGCTCGGCCTGGCGCATGACGCGCTGACCGAGGTGTGGCGGCGCTGCAACGACGCCGCGCATCGCCATGACGCCAATCTCGTGCTGATCGGCACGTTGCCGACGATCCGCGACGAGGATCTGACGCTCGCCAATATGTCGCCGCTCAACCGTTATTACGCGCTCAACAGCGAGGTGCTGCGCATGCGCGGGGGCCGGCCGCTCAAGGTCGACATATTGGGTCGCGAACATCTCGTCTCCGAGCATCGAGACGTGATGCTCGAGGCCGCGACGACCTCCTTTCAGGTGCATCTCAAGGCGCCCGCCGATCTCGCGCATCTCTATTACAACGCCTCCATCGCCGGCTCCGCCCCCATTCTCGCGGCAAGCGGCAATGCGCCTTTCCTCTTCGGCAAGGCGCTGTGGGAAGAAACGCGCATCCCGCTCTTCGAACAGGCGGTGGACGTCCCCGGCCCGGCGCGCGTCTGCATGGGCTCGGGCTACGCGCAACAATCGCTGCTCGAAATCTTCGAGGAGAACCTGCGCGACTATGACGCGCTGCTGCCGATCCACTTCGAGGACGAACCGGCCGCGATGCGCCATTTGCGCCTGCACAATGGCGTCATCTGGCGCTGGAATCGTCCACTGATCGGCTTCGACGCCGATGGCGCGCCGCATTTGCGGGTGGAGCATCGCATTCTGCCGGCCGGCCCGACCTTCGTCGACATGATGGCCAACGCCGCGCTCTACCTGGGGCTCGCCCGCGCGCTGGCGGTCCAGGGCGACAATGGAACGGGCGGCCTCTCCTTCGAGGAGGCGCGGCGCAATTTTTACACGGCGGCGCGTCATGGGCTCGACGCCGTGCTCACCTGGCCGGGGGAGGGCGAGATCGGAGCCGACCGGCTGCTCACGGAGCGGCTGCTTCCGTTGGCGCGGCAGGGGTTGGACGACCTCGGCGTCACGGACCCGCGCGGCTATCTCGACGTGATCGAGGCGCGCGTGCGCTCCGGACAGACCGGCGCGGCCTGGCAGCGCAAAGCACTCGACGCCTGCGACGGCGACCTCTATGCCATGATGGCCGCCTATTGCGAAGGACAGCGCAGCGGCGCGCCCGTGCATGAATGGGACTTGTGAGAATGACTGTGATCGACGCGCCCTGCGCGGTGATGGATCGGCTGCCGGGAGGCTTTCTCGACTGCCCCGCCAATAGACTGAGCGAAATCCTTCCTGGCCCCACGCTGTTCGATCTGCCGGGGCGCGATCCGCATCCGCTGTTCGTTTCGACCTTGCTGCATGGGAACGAGTATAGCGGGCTCGAAGCGATGCAGGTGGTGTTGCGCCACCATGCGGCGCGGGGGCTCAACCGTTCGCTGCTGCTCTACATCGGCAATGTGCGGGCGGCGGCGGCGAATGTGCGCACGCTGCCGGCCGAACGCGACTACAATCGCGTCTGGCCGGGCACGCTCTATCCGGACGACCCGCAGGCGGCGACGGCGCGATGGGTCTATGATTTCGCCGCGGCGCGCGGTCTCTTCGCCAGCATCGACATTCACAACAACACCGGCTTCAATCCACATTACGCCTGCGTGCGGCGGCTGGAGCCCAACTTCATCGCGTTGGCGCAGCTCTTTTCGCGAACCGTGGTGCATTTCCAGCGCCCCGTCGGCACGCAGGCGGCGGCTTTTGCCAATCTTTGTCCCGCGATCACCGTCGAATGCGGCAAGGCGGGCGCGGGCTCGGCGACCGAACATGCGATCGAGCTCGTCGAAGCGGCGCTCTCCATTACCCAACTGCCCGAACATGCGCCGTCCGCGCATGACGTCGATCTCCTGCGCACCTTCGCCATCGTCAAGCCGCCGGCCGGATCGACCTTTTCCTTTGACGGGTCGCCCGCGGATTTCATGTTCCGCTCCGATATCGACCGTCTGAACTTCAGCGAACTGTCGCCGGAGGCGACTTTCGGCGTCGCCCGCGCCGGGATGAAACTCGACATCCTGCCCGGCGACGGCGACCACCCGCCGCCGGAAGATTGCTTCGCCTATGACGGCGGCGAGATCAGGCTGACATGCCCCGCCATCCCCGCCATGCTCACCGTCGACCCGCGCGCGGTGGAGCAGGATTGCCTGTGCTATCTGATGCACCGCATCGGCATGGACGGCGCGCCGCTTCAAGCTGCAAGCCCCTCACCCTGACCCTCTCGCCGCGCGCGGGGACAGGCGATGGCGGCTTGCGGACGGCGTATAAGGAGAGGCGCGCTTATTGGCCCCGTCGGATCGCAGGCGGCGCCCAGCGGCCGTCGAGCGCTTCCGGCTTTGGCGCATAAAGCCGCATGGTGACGCTGGGGCCGCCCGACGCTGGCGCGGGCAGCCAGTTCGCCTCTCTGTCCGGCCCCGGGCTCGCAGGCTGAATATAGATATCCAGCGAACCGTCTGGATTGTAGGCCAACGGGTCGCGGTCGCCGATGGCAAAGCGGTTGATCGGGTTCGGGATCTGAAAGCCCTTGTCGTCATACATGGTGAGCGACCAGAAAGCCTCGACCGGCGGCAATTCGCCTTTCGCGAAATGCAGCACGTAGGGGCTTCCGCCCTTGAGCGGCTGGCCCTCGCTGTCGGCGAGGTTGAACGGGTAGATGGCGTCCTCCGGCTGGTTGGCGCCGAGGCCGATCTGCGCAACGATGGCGCGCTTCAAATAGTAATCGCCATAAACGCCCATTGTGTCGGTGTTCATCTGCCAGCCGTTGACGACGCGGGCGAGCGTCGGCGTCTTGGCCTTCATCTCCGCCAGCGCATCGACGCGGGCGCGCTCCAGGGCGGCCTTGATTTTCGGGTCCGCCTTCTCGCCGTCGAAACTCTTCCCGGGTTCGATCCCGAGGCGCTTCAACCGCGCGATCTGCGACCAGTCGGTCACATGCGGCGGGTTCGCCTTCATGAGCTCCGCCCCATAACCGAGGAACTTTGCCGCCGGCATGGAATCCACCTGCTCCATGGGCGGCGTCTTCATGTCGACGCCAGGATCGGGCTTGAACGGGGCGGCGGGCTTCTCCGGCTTGCCCCAGCGCGAGAGCGGCGTGAGCTTGTAGCCGTCCTGCACCTCGTGAACCGCCGCGTAATCTTTCGGCCCGTTGGTTTGTGTGCGGCCGACGACCCACACATAGGGGGTCGGCGCGTCGATCCGCTCGACGTTTTTCGGCAGTTTGCCCTTCCAGCCCTGCGGCGTGATCGCGAAATGGCCGGCGGCCGTTCCCGTCGTGCGCTTGCCGGGCGAGGCGAAAACGTCGGTCCACATGTCGAGGAGCGGCAGCAGATAATAGCGCCCCTTGGTGTCCGGGGCCGACATGACGATGGGCTCCTTGGTCAGATCGAGCCAGGCGATCGAATAGAGCGTGTCGAAGTTGGGCCGCACGACGTCGTGGAAATCGGCGGGCGGATATTCGCGCACATGGGCGAAGGCGTTCATCGGGCCGGCGCCCGGCTTTTTTCCGGGCTCCACATTGGTCATGACCTTGCGGGTCACATCCATCGTGACGAGCGGGTAGAAATAGACATAGGCCTCCTTGCCGATCTCATAAGCGTCCTGCTCGGTGAGCGGCTCCGCGGCGCGAGCGACGGAGACGAGCGACAAAGCCGCGACGAACGCGGAAAACTGGATTGTGAATTTCATGTGGCTCTCCTTGCAACCAGCAAAGCTTACAGGTTGAGGCCGTCAGCGCAACCAGTCACAGAGACAGCCGCGCCACGATCGGCGCATGGAGCGAGCCGAGGATCGGGTCCTGCGCAAAGACCTCGTCCTCCAGGCCGTCGTTGAGAATGCGCGTCTCGCGCCAGCCCTTGGCGAGAGCGTTGGAGACGAGAATATGGTCGATGAGCCTGGGCCGGCCGGCATGGATCACCGTGAAGCGCTGCGTGGCGTCGACGCAGACTTCGAGCGGCGTCAGCGCGCGCGGCCCCTGCTGCGTTTCATTGTCGCCGCCGCGCAGCAAGCGCGTCGGCGCGTCGTACTCGTCGGCGTTGAAATCGCCGCAGACGGCGAGACGCGCCTCGGGTTCGGCGTCGAAAATCGTTTCGATGAAGAGACGCGCCTCCAGCGCCTGCCCCTCGCGCTTTTGCGCCGCGACGAATTGCCCTTCGACCTGCGACTTGCTCGAGCCTTCCCCGCGCGCGGTGGCGACGGGGGCAGGGCGCGGCGCGCGCAAATGCAAATCGAGCACATGCAGGAGCGTCCCGTCTGGCGGTTCGATCGCGGCATAGAGCAGCGGCCGATCCCATTCGATGAGAATAGGCTCGGGCGCGACGTCGCCGTCGCGCGGCGGCGGCCATGACCAGCGCTGGACGATGTCGTGATGAATTTGCCGCGCTGTTCGAATCGGCCAGCGACTGAGGAGCACGAGGTTGTGAACGTCGGCGGGCGCGTCGGTTCCCGGCCGTACGCTCGCGGCTCGCGCGTAATCGGCGTAAGGCGTTCCGGCCAGCAGCCGCTCGAGCGCGAGATAATCTCGCGGCGCGTGCTTGTGCGGCTTTTGCGCGCCGACCTCCTGCAGGCAGAGCACGTCGGCGTCGAGCGCGAGAAGAAGCGGCAGCAGCGCCGCCCGCCGCGCCTCGAACGCCGCCGTACGCGTCGCGGCCCAGTCGAGGTTTTCGAGATTGAAGGTCGCGAGCCGCAGATCCATCCGCTAATTGTCGCGCGGCCGGCCCCATCGCGCCAGAGAGCAATGGCGACGCCTGCGCCAAAAAAACGCCCCTCGACGGCGCGGCCCTTTGCCGGCACTATGTCGCGCCCCTCTCGTCATCTTTTCCCGGAGCGTTTTCCGTGTCGGTCTTCGACGGCATTCCTTTTTTCGCCGGACTCGATTCGGCGCGCGCCGAAAGCCTCGGCCGCCAATGCGTCCGCAAGCGTTATGACGAGGGGGAGCTTGTCCTCGACTTCGAAGACCCGTCGGAGGACGTTTACTTCATCGTGAGCGGGGACGTGCGCGTGCTGGTCCGCACGGCGGCGGGCAAGGAGATGATCCTCGGCGATTTCGGCCCCGGCAAATTCTTCGGGGAAATGGCGGCGATCGACGGCGCCAAGCGGTCAGCCAACGTCACGGCGCTGACCAACGCCGAGATTATGCTCGCCCCGCCAGGGGTCTTTCGCGACATCGTGCTGCACTCGCCGGAAATTTCCGAGCGGCTGATGCGTCTGCTCACGGCGCGCATACGCGAACTCAACATCCGGCTGTTCGAGCGCTCCGTGCTGGATTTGCGCCACAGGCTCTATTCCGAGTTGTTGCGCATGTCGTCGCCGCGCAAGGGGCACGACGGCCAGGCGATCATCTCGCCGCCGCCCTTCCAGCATGATCTCGCCGCGCGCATCGGCTGCCGTCGCGAGCAGGTCAGCCGCGAGCTCGGCGCCATGATCGAGGAGGGCACAGCCGAGAAAATCCGCGGCGGCCTTGTCCTGCTGCGCCCGGCGGTGCTCGAAAAGCGCGTGCGCGACGCGATGAACGAAGCGGAGTGACGCGTGCGCTCGCGCACGCACGCGCTCTCCGCCAACCCCTATACAGGGTCTAGCTCGCATTATTCGAGCAATGACCTTTGGAGGGGTTGTGATGAGCATCCAGTTGACGCCCATTGCGCGCTGCCAGGAAATCGCCGGGCTCGGCCCGCATGAAATCATGCTCGGCGCGGTGCCGGGCGAGAAGCACGAGCGTCTCCTCGCCCGTTATTGCCGCAACCGGCGCTCGGCTGCTCTCGCGCGTACCGCGATCGTCGCCGACATTCGCGCCGCTGTGACAGATGGCGCGACGCGGGAAGCCGCCGATCTCCTGATCGTGCTGCGCCGGCTTCTGTCGCAGCCTGCGTCGTCTCGCCGGCCGCCCTGCGCGCGCCGCCCGCTCGGCAGGCGCCGCCATGGTCGAGCTGTCGCCTTGGCGCAACATTGAGTTTTTCTTTGCTGCGGGGCTCGAGTCCCGAAAAGCGTTGTCGGCAATTAATTCTTCTTAAGCTGAAAAAGAGATCTGCGACCAGATCGGCGCTCGTCCAGCGCCTGGGCGCTCATTGCAAAGATTAAGGCTGCGGGCGATGATTCCTTCGTTGTGAAGGGGGCGCCCGGTGCTTTCTCTTAGAGCTTTGTCGGCACAGGTTCTGACGGCCGTCTTGATCGTCGGGGCGCTTCACGCGCCCGCGGTCGCGCAGGACAGCGACGCGGAGCGCGATCGCCTCGCCGCGCATATTCAGAGCCATCCCGAGGACGATGCGGCGACCTACCGCTTCGTCGTCCTCGCGACCGAGCTCGAGGACTATGAGGGCGCCGTCGGGGCGCTCGAACGGCTGTTGATGTTCAATCCCGATCTGTCGCGGGCGCGCAAGGAACTGGGGTTTCTTTATGCGCGCCTCGGCAATTGGGACATCGCCGCGCAGCATCTGCGGGAGGCGCGCGAGAGCGAGAGCCTCGACGCCGTCCAAAAGGCCCAGATCGACGCGCAGCTGCCCGACATCGAGAAACGCGCGCAGCCGAGCCGCCTGTCGGTCCGTCTGCATTCGGGTTTTCGGGCGCAGTCCAACGCCAACTATTTCCCCGCCAATAATCTCTTCCAGGTTGGCGGCGCGGGGCTCGTCGCGCCCGGCGGACCGGCGCGCGACGTCAATACGTTTCAGCTCGTCGAGGCGCAGCACGAATATGAATTCGGCGCGCGGCGCGGCGACCGCCTCGAAACGCGCGGGACCGCTTACGCCACGCAGCAGTTCCGCTTGCCGCAATACAGCGTGGCGCTGTTTTCCGGCTCGATCGGCCCGCGCTTTTTTCTCCCGTCGAGCGCGTTGAGCGGTCTGTCGGTCAGGCCTTATCTCGCGGGCGTCGTCTCGCTGCTCGGCTCGGATAATTATCTCAACGCCGGCGGCGCGGGCGCGAGCTTTCGCGCCGAGCTGACGCCCGACGCCTGGCTGGAGCCCGGCGCCGAATGGCGCAGCCTGTCGGTCGCTCCGACGCGCGGCTTCTTCGGCGTCGCGCCTTCGGCGACATTGTCGACCCTAGCGTCGGGCGACGCCGTGACCGGTTATGTGAGCGGCGGCTATGCGTTCTTCGACACGGTCCGGCTCGAAGGGCGCTTCGGTTACACGCGGGCGAACGCCTTTTACGTCGCGCAGAGTTCCGACCAGATCGACGCGCAGGCGCTGCTGAGGCTCGAGGTCGATCCGCTGCATCCGATGTTCGGGCGCCGCTGGACGATCGCCCCTTATGCGCGCTTCACCCATCTCTCCTTCGACGCGCCAAATCCGCTCGTCTCGCCCTTCGTCGCGCGACGCGACTCGGCATGGACGTACGGCGTCATGCTGGATGCGCCCGTGACCGCCATGCTCGGCTTCGCCGGCAATCTCGAATTCTCCCGCAACGACTCCAATCTGCCGAACTTCCGGACGCAGAACGTCTCGGTCTCCTTCGGCCCCACGGCGAAATTCTAGGGAGACCGCTCATGTCCACAATTCAAAGATTCGCGCTCGCCCTCGCGCTCTTGCTGCCGGCCTTGCCGGCGGCGGCGGAAAAAGTCGGCAACGTCGGGGCCGCCAACCCGGCGGCTTTCGGCGCGCCGCCCGGCGCCGCGCGGCATGCGCTCGCTATCGGCCTCGGCGTCGAAAAGGGAGAGCGCATCGACACTTCGGCCGAGGGCAGCGCGCAAATCATCTTCAACGATTCCTCCACCATGACCGTCGGACGAAACAGCTCGGTCGCCATCGACGACTTCGTCTATCAGGGCGGCGCGGGCGGCCAGGGCGTGCGGCTCGCCAGGGGCGTCATGCGATTCGTCGGCGGCGGCGTGAGCCATGGGGCCGGCGCGACGCTGAATACGCCGACGGCCGCGGTCGGCGTCCGCGGCGGTTCGCTTCTCCTGCGGATCGGCGGCGACTGCGGAACCCTTGTCGTGCATCAGGTCGGCGTCATCGAGGTGCGCGGAGCCGGCGGCGGGTCGCAAATCCTTAACCGTCCCGGTTTCGGCGTCTGCGCCGCCGGGGAGGGCGTTTCGGAGCCTTTCCGCGTGCCGGGCGAGACCATCGCCGCCATTACCGCACAAATGGCCAGCCGTCGCGGACAATCGGGCGGAGCCCGCGGCCGCCACTCAAACGAGAGCGCGGCCGCGCTCGGAGATCACGCGCCCGCGAGCGTGGAGCCGCCGCCGGGGCTCGAGGCGCTTGCGCCCGTCTGGGCGGGCGGCGCCCTGGTCCAGAGCAGCGCCAATGCGACGAATCAGCCTGCGCCGCCCCAGCCGCGCGCCGCGCCTCGGGACGCGCCCGAGACCCCGACGGGCCATTACACCCACTCCTATCCCCATCGGTCCTATTCGCACGGGAAGGACTGAAGCTTTGCGCCTCGGAGCGCGGCCTTGGTCTTGTTGAAGGGCGCAGCGTGAACTAGCGTGGCCAAAAAGCAGGTTGGCCGCGCGCTTGCGCCATGTTCACGGACCCTCGATGCGATCGCGCAAACATATCTTCGTCGTCGCGGCTGTGCTTGCCGGCCTGTTGACGCTGCCCTGGGGCTTGTTGCAGCCCCGCCTCCTCGACGACCTGCGCAACATGGTCTTCGATTATTATCAGCGGCTGTCGCCGCGCGTCTACGACCCAGAGGCGCCGGTCCGCGTCGTGGGCGTCGACGAAGAAAGTCTCGAGGCCTATGGGCAGTGGCCCTGGCCGCGAACGCGCATCGCTGCGCTGGTCGACCGCCTGAGCGAATTGGGCGCGGCGGTGGTCGCCTTCGATTTCGTTTTCGCCGAGCCGGATCGCGCCAGCGCCCGCATGCTCGTTGAGGCCTTGCCCGACGCCAAGCTGCGGGCGGATGTCGCGCGGCTCGTGGCGAAGGCGCCGGATAGCGACGCCCTGTTCGCCGATGCGGTCGGGCGCGGACCGGTCGTGATCGGCGCCACGCTGGCGGCGCAGGGCGCAAAGTCTTTCCCGGCCAAGGGGGGCGTGGTCTCGGCGGGCGACGACCCGCTGCCCTTTGTCTATGAATTCCCGGGCGCCATTTTGCCGCTTGCCGCGCTGATCCAAAAGGCGAAGGGCGTCGGCGTCACCAACTGGCTGCCCGACCGTGACCTCGTCGTGCGACGCGTGCCGCTGCTGTTGCGCGTCGGCGAGTCGCTTGCGCCGTCGCTCGCCCTGGAGGGCTTGCGCGTCGCGCAGGGGGAGCCGAGCATCATCGTGCGCTCCTCGAACGCCAGCGGCGAGACCGCCTATGGCGCGCATACCGGCGTCAACGCCGTAAAGGTCGGCGCCTTCGAGATCGCCACGGGGTCGGCGGCCGACGTGCGGCCGCGTTACGCCTTCAGAGATTCGCGGCGGACTCTTTCCGCCAAGGCGGTGCTGGAAGGCCAGGTTCCGCGCAGCGAAGTCGAAGGGCGGATCGTCTTTGTCGGCGCGCTCGCGATTGGCCTCGGCGACGTTCGCGCGACGCCGCTGGAGCCGGTCGTCCCGGGCGTCGAAGTGCACGCCCAAATCCTCGAAGCGCTCACCAGCGGCGCGCTGTTGTCGCGCCCCGACTGGGCGCCGGGGCTGGAAGTCGTTCTCTCTTTTCTCGCGTTTCTGGTGACGATGCCGCTCTTGTTCCTCGCGCCTTTGTCCGTCTCCACGCTTTACGCGCCGCTTGCCGTGGCGGGGCTTTTCGGCGGCTCCTTCTACCTTTTCGAAAAATACGGGATGTTGATCGATCCCGCCTATCCGAGCCTCGTCGTCATCGGCACTTATATCGTCGGCGCCGTCACCCTGTGGCGCTCCGAAAATTCAGCGCGACGCCAGGTGCGCAACGCTTTCGGCAAATTCGTCGCGCCGGCGGTCGTCGACCGCCTCGCCGAGAATCCGAAATTGCTCGTTCTCGGCGGAGAGACGCGCGAATTGACCGTGCTGTTCTCCGACCTGCGCAACTTCTCCGGCCTCTCCGAAGGCATGAGCGCGCGCGAGCTCACGCAGTTCATGAATGATTATTTGACGCCCATGACCGACGCCATTCTCGAATGCGAGGGCACGGTCGACAAATATATGGGCGACGCCATTCTCGCCTTCTGGAACGCGCCGCTCGACATCGCCGACCATCCGCGCAAGGCGCTGAAGGCGGCGTTGGAGATGCGCGAGGCGCTGCTCGCCTTCAACGCGGCGCGGGCCAGGGCCGCTCAGGAGACGGGGCGTCCTTATGTCGAGGCGCGCATGGGCTGCGGCCTCAACCTCGGTCCCTGCAACGTCGGCAATATGGGCTCGGTGCGGCGATTCGATTACTCGATTCTCGGCGACAATGTGAATCTCGCCTCGCGGCTCGAGGGGGCGAGCAAGGCCTTCGGCACGGATATCATCGCCTCTGGCGCGGTGCGCGACGCGGCGCCCGACCTGGCTTGGCTCGATCTCGGCCGCATTGTCGTCGTCGGCCGCAGCGAGCCCACCCAGGTCTTCGCGCTCGCGGGCGACGCGCACTTTGCTACCTCGCAGCCGTATGTGCGCTGGCGCACATCGCACCAGGAAATGATGGCTGAATATGAGGCAGGTCGCTTCGAGGCCGCCGCGGCGCGCGCGGCGGAACTGGCGCGAACTCGTCCCGGCCTCTGGGCGAGCCTCTACGCGGCCCTAGAAAAGCGATATGCGGGCCTCGCCCGCGACGGCGTGCGGGAAGGTTGGTCCTCGGTATGGAATTTGACAAGCAAGTAGACGCCCTCGGCATCGATCCAATCATTGGGAAATATTGGTCGCTTTTGGCCTCCCGCCATGACGCCGACGCCTTCGACGCGCTGGACGCCGGCTATCGAGAGCCCCAGCGCGCCTATCACGCCTGGGGCCATATCGCCGACATGCTGGAGAAGCTCGATCGTCTCTCGCCACTCGCCGCGCGTCCCGACCTCGTCGCGGCGGCCATCTTCTGGCACGACTCGGTCTACCTCACCCGCGATCCCGATGGCCGCCCGCGCCTCGATCCTGAAAATGTCCGCGACAGCGCCGATTTGTTCGAGCGGCATTCGAGATTCGACGCCATGGAGGCGCAGGCGATCCACGATCTCATCATGGCCACCTCCCACCACATGAAGGCGAAGGCGCGAAAAGAGCATTACCCGGGCTTTGCGCGCGACCTCGACCTCTTCCTGGATCTCGATCTCTCTTCGCTCGCCGCGCCCTGGCCGGTTTTCCTCAAGAACCTCGACGATATACGGTTCGAGTTCGGCTGGGCGCCGGAGCAGGAGTTTTTCCTCGGGCGCACCAAGATGCTGGAGAGCTTCCTTGGCGGCGGCGACGCGCTTTTCCGCCTTCCCGAGACGCGCGCGCTTTGGCTCGACGCCGCGCGCGACAATCTCATCCGCGCCGACGCCGATCTGCGCTCGAAGATGGCTTGCCAGAAATCGGCGTAACGTCAGCGCGTGGAAGCCGCGAGAAGCATTTCGAGCGCCTGCCTCACTGCGCCCTCGCGAATGTCGCTTCGACTCTGCGGCCCGAAGCGGCGCTCGACATGCTCAGTCGGCGCCTCGCGCCGCGCCAGAGCGAAGTGAACGAGCCCCACCGGCTTCGCCGCCGATCCGCCGCCCGGCCCGGCGATCCCGGTGATGGAGACGGCGAGGTCGGCGCCGGAATGGGCGAGTGCGCCCTCGGCCATCGCCCGCGCGACCTCTTCGCTCACGGCGCCGTGGGCGAGGATCAGCGCTTCGGGCACGCCGAGCATGTCCTGCTTGGCTTTGTTGGAATAGGTCACGAAGCCGCGGTCGAAAATCTCGCTCGATCCGGCAACTTCGGTGATCGCTCCGGCGACGAGGCCGCCCGTGCACGATTCGGCCGTCGCCGCGACAAGCTTGCGCTCGCGAAGAGCGACGAGAAGTTTATTTGCCAAATCAAAGACTTGATGTTGCACGACAGGCCCGGGCTCGATGACGGCCGCAGCTTACACGCCATGGGCGTCCTCGAGCCATAGCCTTGATGCCGCCGCCCTGGCCAATCGCAATTATGGCTGGCGCTTGCCCGCGCATTGCCCTAAATAGAGCCGGCGGGGCCGTTCGACTGTCGAACTGGAGCCTCCCGCCCTCGAATCTTCCTGATACCCGAGTTCTCGCCATTTTCGCTTCGATGTCGGAGCATCGAGCGCATGGTTCGCGCCATCCCCCGAGAGCCGGGTTTCCTCTTTTTTGCAGATCGGAAAACTCGTGCAGGTTTTGGTTCGCGACAACAATGTCGATCAGGCCCTTCGTGTGCTCAAGAAGAAGCTGCAGCGCGAAGGCGTCTTTCGGGAAATGAAGCAGCGTCGCGCTTACGAGAAGCCCTCTGAGCGGCGCGCGCGAGAAAAGGCGGAAGCCATTCGCCGCGCCCGCAAGCTCGCTCGCAAGCAGGCGCAGCGCGAAGGCCTCCTGCCGGCGCCGAAGCAGAAGCCGCGCCCCGCGAAGCCCCGTCCGGCCACGCCCGCCTCGCCGACGCCGTCGCTCACGCCGGCCGCCGGCGGCTTCTGATCGTTCGCGGCCGCGCCGACAGGGGAGTCACCATGGCCCGCAAACCTGCGACGAAGAGCGAGTTCGTTCTCTTCGACGTCGTTTATGACGATGGCAGCCAACGCTCCAATCGTCGCGTTCCCAAGGAAGCGCTGGGCGGGCTCGACGGCGACGCGCCCGCACGCGCGATCCTCGAAGCCCAGGATCTCGAGATCGCCGAACGCTCGGGCCGACCGGCCGCGACGATCAAAACGGTGCGTCGCTCCTCGTGAGCGACCGCTCCTCAGATCTCGGCGGGGGCAATCCGCGACGATAGCGATCCCCCATGCGGCCATAATCCCTCCTCCGGCAGTCCGACCACGGTTCGGCTCGCCCGCGCGTTCAATATCGCCGCTGCGTCCGTGCGGCTGGTAGGAGTTGGGAAGAAAAGCGACGGACCCTGCGTAATCGTCGGCGCTCGAGGGCGGGGTGCAGAACGCGTCGGTAATGATGTATGTCGGCTCGGGGGCGATCGATCGCCGCGGGCTGACACGTAAGGGCCGTGCCATCACTCGATCGTGATCCGCCCGTCGACCGCCGGCGAAATGGCCCCCGCCTTGCGGATCGCCTCGATGACGACCGCGGAGAGCAGCGGCGCCGCGTCCTCGGTGACGAGCGGCCGGCCGCGAAGCAGGGCGTCATAGCCGTCCTTGCCGTTGGCGAGATAGTCGTTCGTCGCGATCCTGTAGAGCCGCTTCTCGTCGAGCGGCGCGCCGCCGATGGCGATGGCGAGGAGGCGCGAGCCTGGAACCGCGTCGCGCCGCAGCGCGAGACGCGCGCCGGAGATTTGTGCGAAGCGCCCCGCATCCTTGCCGAGCGCGCCATAGGCGCTCTCCAGCGCCGCGCGCAGATCGGCGCCGCTGAGTTCGATCGTCACGAGCCTGTTGGCGAAGGGCAAAGCGGCGAGCACGCTCTTTCGCGTCAGCGTCGCGCCGGCGGGGAGGACGGCGTCGCCGCGAATGGCCCCGCCGTTGAGAATCGCCACATCGGCGCCGGTTGCGGCGCGCATGGCGTCGGCGAGGTAGTCGCCGAGCGCGGTCTCGCGCGTGCGCACGCTCGCCTTGCGTCCATCCAGTTCTTTCTGCGTGACGCCGATCGGCTCGTCGAGACCCTTGTCCAGCCGGGCGCGAATTTCGTCGGCGCGCGCGGCGACGGCGGGGTCGGGCGCAACGTCCCCCGTATCGAGGATGCGGAACTTTGGCGACCACGCGACCTTGCGCGCGCCGGCGTCGGACACGGTAACGGCAAGATCGACGGCGACGAGCTGCGCGCCGTCGGCTTGCGTCTCGGCGATGACGGCGCGTCCGTCATAGGCGACGAAGAGATTGTGGTCGTGGCCGGAGAGGATGACGTCGATGAGGCCGGTCTTGGCGAGGCGCAGATCGTCCGTCCACTCGGAATGGGTGACCGCCACGATGAGATCGGCGCCCGCGTCGCGCAGCCGCCGCGCCTCCCGCCGCGCGGTTTCGATCGCCGGGAAAATGCGCAGCGTCTCCGTGTTCGAGCGTTCGCGCGACTCGTCCTCGGTCAGGCCGATGACGCCGATCCGCACGCCCTCCACGTCGATGATCGCGCTGTCGGCGAAGCCCGGCAGCGGACGCCCCGCGCCGTCGCGCAGATTGGCGGCGAGACGCGTGGCGTGCAACGCGTCCATGCGCGCGCGAAATACGTCCTCGCCGAAATCGAACTCGTGATTGCCCGGTGTGAAGACGTCGACGCCCACGAGATTGAGCAGTTCGACGATATGCGCGCCTTTGTCGAGACTCGAGAGAAGCGACGGCGACAGAGCGTCCCCCGCAAGCGCGACGAGGGTCGCTTTGGTCTTGGCGCGCTCCGCCTTCAAGACGCCCGAGACGCGCGCAAATCCCCCGCGCCCATTGCGCTCGTCCATCTCATAGATGTCGCTGAAGACGAGCAGCGTGAGATTGACGAGGCGCTCCGCCGCCGCCGATTCGCAAGACAGCGCGAGAAGGAAGAGGACGACGGCGAGAGGGCGGCGCATGAGTTGATCCGTGTCGGACGCAGGGGCGCATGTTGCCGCCCCGGCATGACAGTTTCAACGCCCGGCGGTGCAAGGCCCGCGTCCACCCCTCTCCCCGCTGGGGGAGAGAGGGGGAATCACCCCGTGGTGACGATGACGAAATCCTTGCCGCTGCGGCTGTCGGGCGAGAGGGGCGCG
Organism: Methylocystis echinoides; assembly: GCF_040687965.1. Lineage (NCBI taxonomy): Bacteria > Pseudomonadati > Pseudomonadota > Alphaproteobacteria > Hyphomicrobiales > Methylocystaceae > Methylocystis > Methylocystis echinoides. Next base: position 147,670 of record NZ_CP156084.1, on the reverse strand, counting down.
TCGGTGAGCACCATGGTCATGCCGGGGTGCATGCGCGTCTGCATCGCCTCGACGAAAGCGGGCTCGGCGCCGATTCGCTGCATCACGGCGTCGTCGCGCATCGCCGGCGACGCCGCGGCGCTGTGGGTGATGGCGCTCCACCTCAGGCCGCGCGCGTCATTGGCCGCGCCGTTCAAGACGAAGACATGCGAGCCGAGCGCGTCGCCGCCCTTGAGAGTGAGCTTGGAGCGCGCGACGACGCGGTCGTTTTCGATGAGCTCGATCACACGATCGGCGGATGAGACGATGACGCTCGTGACGGGATAGCTCTCCGCCGCCGCCCAGTCCGAGGGGTGCTTCTTGCCGTCGAGGCTCGAGACGACCTGCTCGAATTCCTGTTCGGCATAGCCCGAGAGCACCATGCCGGGATGCGTCAGCTCCCAGGGGTCGGTATGAGCGCCGGCGATGATGACCGGCGTGCCGATATGGGTGACGCCGAACAGCAGTTCCGAGAACTTCACCGGCAGGCGCACGCAGCCGTGCGAGGCCGGGTAGCCGGGCAGATTGCCGGCGTGCAAGGCGACGCCGGACCAGGTCAGCCGGTTCATATTGGGCATGGGCGCGTCGTCGTAGATCGACGAGTGATGATTCTTGTCCTTCTCCAGCACGACGAACACGCCCGTCGGGGTCGCATGGCCCGGCTTGCCGGTCGAGCAGGTGGAGACCGCTATTCGGATGCCGTTGCGATAAACGTGGACGCGCTGCTCGGGGATCGAGACGACGACCGACACCGGCCCCGTCTCGGCGCGCTCGGGATGCCAAGTATAGTCTCCGGGCTTGAGCTGCGCGATATCCTTCAGCATTTCGCCGGCAAAGGCCGGCCGGCCTGCGAAAGCGGCGGCGCCCACCAGTCCGAAAACAAAGCTGCGACGGGACGAATAAAGGATGCTCATAATATTTCTCCCCTGTTACCGGGACGTATCGCGCCAGTAACACGGCCGTATCGTTCGGCCAAGTTTCGGAATAAGGGAGAAGCGCATGGCTGTGCGTGCGCCCGCGCACGGGGCGAGGGGGAGGAGCGCCGATGAAACGGTCTCTCGACGTTTCCATCCCCCCCTCTTGCGGGGAGGGTGGCGCGCGCGGCGCGCCGGGTGGGGGACTTGGGGCGGCCGCAAGCCGGTATTAAGAAAGCAGTTTCACAACGCTGCGCGCCCCGCCCGACCCCGCTTCGCGGGGCCACCCTCCCCGCAAGGGGGAGGGATCGTTCGCGGGTGAGGTTGGTTCTCGCGGCTCGTTATGCTTGGGCTTCGCCGGCGACCTTGCCGAAGTCGGCCACGCCCATCATCACCCGACGCAGTTCCGCGAGCAGGCGCAGGCGGTTCAGGCGCAAGTCGGCGTTGTCGGCGTTTACCGTCACATGGTCGAAGAAGGCGTCGACCGGCGCGCGCAGATGCGACAGCGCGCGCATGGCGCCCGCGAAATCCTCCTTCGCCAGCCGCTCGGCCGTCTCCTCGCGGGCCCGGGCGATGGCGGCGGCGAGCTTGTGCTCCTGCGGCTCGATTCGCAGATTGGGCGCGTGGCGGTGGGAATAGGCCTGCGGCCCGTCCTTCTTTTCCTCGGCCTTGAGAATATTGACCGCGCGCTTGAAGCCGGCGAGCAGATTCTTGCCGTCGTCGGTGGCGAGGAATTTGTCGAGCGCTTCGACCTTCTTCGTGATCATGAGCAGATCGTCCTGCAGAGGCGCGGCCGCGGCCGGCTCCTCCTCGGAGTCGGCGAAGGCCACGGCGCCGAGCGCCGCATCAATAAGATCGTAGCGCGCCCCCTTGTCCCGCAAGTAGACCTTCAGGCGCTCGATGAAAAATTCCAAAAGCTCGACCGCCTTCACGCCGACCATGCCGCTGTCCGTCTTCTTCAGCGCTTTTGCGTGGAAGGAGAAGTCGTTGTAATGGCGGTCGACGATCTGCGCCAAAGGCGCGCGCAGTTCATTCTCCAGCACGATCCGGATGACGCCGAGCGCCGCCCTCCGCAGCGCATAGGGGTCCTTGCTGCCGGTCGGCTTCTCGTCGATCGCCCAGAAGCCGACGAGCGTGTCGAGCTTGTCGGCGAGCGCCACGGCGATGGAGACGGGGTCGGTCGGGATGCGGTCGCTCGGCCCCTGCGGCTTGTAATGCTCCTCGCAGGCGGCGGCGACCGAAGCGTCCTCGCCCTGCGCGGTCGCGTAATAGCGGCCCATCAGCCCCTGCAGCTCGGGGAATTCGCCGACCATCTCCGAGACGAGATCGGCCTTGCACAGCGTCGCGGCGCGCGCGGCCTTCTCCGGATCGGCGCCGACGACCGGCGCCAGTTCGCGGGCGAAGGCGGCGATGCGCTTCACGCGCTCGCCCTGCGTGCCGAGCTTCTCGTGGAAGACGATCTGGTCGAGCTTCGGCAGCCGGTCTTCCAGTCTCGTCTTGAGGTCCGTCTCGTAGAAGAATTTCGCGTCCGAGAGCCGCGCGGCGATGACGCGCTCATTGCCGGCGACGACCGTGGCGCCGCCGTCCGCCGCCTCGATATTGGAGACGAGGATGAATTTGTTGGTCAGCGCGTCGCCTTTGCGAAGCACAAAGCACTTCTGGTTCACGCGGATCGTCGCGCGAATGACTTCGGGCGGGATCGACAGGAAGCTCTCGTCGAAAGAGCCCATCAGCGTCACCGGCCATTCGACGAGGCCGCCGACCTCCTCCAGAAGCCCGACGTCCTCGATAAGTTCGAGCCCCTGTGCGAAGGCGAGGTCCTTGGCGTCATGCAGGATGATGTCGCGCCGCCGCGCCGGGTCGATAACGACCTTGGCGCGCTCCAGCCCCATCGCGTAATCCTCGAAGCGCCGCACGCGGAAGGGCGCCGGCGCGAGGAAGCGATGGCCGCGCGTGACGTCGCCCGAACGAACGCCGTCGACCTCGAAGGGCACGACGTCCGGCGTCTCGGTCTCCGGCCCGAAGGTGGCGACGATGGCATGCAGCGGGCGCACCCAGCGCAGACTCTCTGTGCGCTCCGAAGCGGCGCCCCAGCGCATGGACTTGGGCCACGGGAAGCTTTTCACGATCCCCGGCAGGATTTCCGCCAGCACGTCGATCGTCGCCGCGCCGGCGCGCTCGATCACCGCGAGATAGAATTCCGCGCCCTTCTTGTCCTTCTCGATCCGCGCCTGCTCGAGCGAGGCGAGCCCGGCGCTTTTCAGAAAGCCCTGGATCGCCGCCTCCGGCGCGCCGACGCGGGGCCCTTTGCGCTCCTCGCGCACGTCCGGCTGGCGGCCGGGCAGGCCGACGACCTGCAGCGCGAGCCGGCGCGGCGTGGCGTAGGCGGCGGCGCCCTCATAGGTCAGCCCACGGTCGACGAGGGCGTTGGTGACGAGCTTCTTCAAGTCGTCAGCCGCCTGCCGCTGCATGCGCGCCGGAATTTCTTCGGAGAACAGTTCGAGGAGAAGATCGGGCATCCGGGGATCTTTATCGGGCGAGGGTGAATCCGGGACGATGTTTAGAGCCCGATGCGGCGCCGCGCAAATCCGCGAGGCTCAAATCCCTTGAGCGGGGCTTCCCGGAGCCCAGCGCCTTACAGCTCCTTATGCGTGCCGTCGCAGAGCGGCTCTTTCCTTGAATGCTTGCAGCCGCAGAAAAACGCCTTGCCGGTGGCCTCGGCCTTGTAGGCGACGGGCTCGATCCCCGAGCCCTTGTGGGCGCCGTCGCAGAAGGGCTGCTTGGCGCTGCGGCCGCAGGCGCACCAGTAATAGGTCTTTCCTTCCTCCACCTCGACCGGCATGGCTTTCTTCTGGAAGATGACGCGTTCTGTCATGTGTTCTCCTCAAGCGGGCTCGGTGGCCAGCGCCGGCGCGCCGAGCAGAAATTTCTCGACCTCCAGCGCGGCCATGCAGCCGAGCCCGGCGGCGGTCACGGCCTGGCGGTAGACTTCGTCGGCGACGTCGCCGGCGGCGTAGACGCCGGGGATGTTGGTGCGCGTCGTGCCGGCCTCGACGGCGATATAGCCAGAGGGCTTCACCGTGAGCTGGCCCTTGAACAGTTCGGAGGCGGGCGCATGGCCGATGGCGATGAAGACGCCCTCGGCGTCGAGCGTCTGCGTCTCGCCGGTAAGGACATTCTTCACCCGCGCCCCGGTGACGGCGAGCGGGCCTTCCACGCCGACGATTTCATCGATCACATGATTGAACAGAACGGAGACGTTCGCCTGCTGGCGCAGCCGCTCCTGCAGCACGCGCTCGGAGCGCAGCATGTCGCGGCGGTGCACCAGCGTCACATGCGAGGCGAGGTTGGAGAGATAGAGCGCCTCCTCGACCGCGGTGTTGCCGCCGCCCACCACGATGACCTTTTTGCCGCGGAAGAAGAAGCCGTCGCAGGTCGCGCAGGCGGAAACGCCGAAACCCTTGAATTTCTCCTCGCTCGGGATGCCGAGCCATTTGGCCTTCGCGCCCGTCGCGACGATCAGCGCGTCGCAGGTGTAGGTCGCGCCGCTGTCGCCGATCAAGGTGAAGGGGCGGGTCTCGAGACGGGCCTCCACAATGTGGTCGGAGACGAGCTTCGTGCCGACATGCTCGGCCTGAAGCCGCATCTGCTCCATGAGCCACGGCCCCTGAACGGGCTCCGCGAAGCCGGGGTAGTTCTCGACGTCAGTGGTGATCATGAGCTGGCCGCCCTGGTCGAAGCCGGCGATGAGCATCGGCTCCAGCATGGCGCGCGCGGCGTAGATCGCGGCTGTATAGCCGGCGGGCCCGGAGCCGATGATGATGACGCGCGCATGCTTGGGGGCGGACATGGGAAACTCTTTCGAAACGGCCGCGAAGGAGCCCGCAATCTAGCGATTATGCGCCGCGCCGCAAGGCGGCCGTCTCTCCCGCGCATACGCCCCGTGGCCGTCTCTCTCCTCATGTCCTGAAGGAGGCCCGAAGGGCAGTCTCGAAGGATGGGCCGCTTGGTCCTGCCGGATTTCCTCGTCCTTCGAGACGCGCGCTTCGCGCGCCCTCAGGATGAGGAAATCCTCCGGCCGGCGTTGGGACGGTTGTTCGCCTGCGGCTTAGAGGCTTTGGCGGTCTCTCCCCCTCATCCTGAGGAGGCCCGAAGGGCCGTCTCGAAGGATGGGCCGCCTGGTCCTGCCGGATTTCCTCGTCCTTCGAGACGCGCGCCTTGCGCGCCCTCAGGATGAGGAAATCCTCCTGCCGGCGTTGGGACGGTTGTTCGCCTGCGGCTTAGAGGCTTTGGCGGTCTCTCCCCCTCATCCCGAGGAGGCCCGAAGGGCCGTCTCGAAGGATCGGCCGCTTGGTCCTGCCGGATTTCCTCGTCCTTCAAGACGCGCGCCTCGCGCCTCAGGAGGAGAAACTGGCGAAATCCGCCGCGATGCGCGCGGCGATCATCGGCGTCGAATTGATGGGCGTATAGGTCCAGTCCTCGAAAGGACCGCGCCAAATGCGGATGGCGCCGGCCGTTTCCAGCGCGGCGAGATAGGCGCGGATCTTCGGGCGCGGGGCCAGGGGTTCGATCACATGGACCGGGACGCCGGTCGCGACCGCTTCGCCGACCATATTGACGCTGTCTCCCGTAACGACGAGGCGATCGGCGTTGGCGAGAATGGAGAGATAGGGGTTTTCGCCCGAACCGTCCCAGCAGAAGCCGCCGGGCCCCGAGAGCGCCGTCCGTAATGCCTGCGCGACCTCGGGCGGCGTGCGCCGCGAGGGCGTCGCCATCACCCCGAACCCGCCCTGGAGCAGGGCGCCGGCGATATGGTCGAGGTCATGGATGACGCCCTCGGCCCCGCCGATCAGCATGGCGACCCTCGGGCGGGGCAGGACGGCGATGCGCGGGTCGGGGGCGGCGCGGGCCTCGGCGAGGCGCGCCGGTGTGATGCGATTCGGCGGCGTCAGCGGCGAAATCACATTGGCGCCCTTGAGACGGTCATGGCGCGGCGCGACGATGAGATCGGCGGCGTTCCAGCCGAGCGCCGGGGCGTTGACATAGATCGTGAAGACACGCCCCCCAGAGTCGCGCTTCAGCCGCCGCAGCGCCGGCAAGGCGCGCCGCCCGGCGGCGAGCGCAATGTCCGGGTAGGGTGCGGCATAGGCGAAGGCGTCGCGCGGGTCCGGCGGGCCGAAGGGCGCGAGCGACGAATAGGGCGGGCGCGGGTCGACGGCGCGAATGTCTGGCCCGAGGCCCAGCGCCTCCGCGAGCCCGAGCGTCTGCGCCTCATGCCCGGCGCGGCCGTCGGTAATGATGCGGAGCGTTGCTCCGAGTCTCACTCCCGCTTCGCAGGAGACGGGACGCTCGTGCTCAGCCATTTGAATGAAGGCCACAATCCGCTCCCTCTCCCGCGAAGCGGGGGAGGGCCGGGGAGGGGGCCTTACACAAAAGCGACCTTCAGAATTTCGTAACTCTTGCCGCCGCCGGGTGTTTTCACCTCCACCGTGTCGCCGACCTTCTTGCCGATCAGCGCGCGGGCGATGGGGCTCGTGATGGAGACGCGGCCGCTCTTCACGTCGGCTTCGGTCTCGCCGACGATCTGATAGGCTTTCTCCTCCTCGGTATCCTCGTCGACCACGGTGACGGTTGCGCCGAACTTGATCGTCGAGCCCGTGAGTTTGGCGACGTCGATCACCTCGGCGCGCGAGAGCTTGTCCTCGAGCTCGGCGATGCGGCCTTCATTGAGCGACTGCGCTTCCTTGGCGGCGTGATATTCGGCGTTCTCCGAGAGATCGCCATGCGCGCGGGCTTCGGCGATCTGCTGGATGATGCGCGGCCTGTCCTCCTGTTGACGGCGGCGCAGTTCCTCTCCGAGCGCCGCATATCCTGCGGCTGTCATGGGCACCTTGTCCACCATTTCTCGCTCTTCGCTCCGATCATATGCGGCGCTCCCACGCAGGCGTTCAGCCGGCGCGAGAGGCGCGTGTCCCGAATCATATGACTGACGGTTTTGCCGCAAAATCGGCGCCGGCAGCCGACCTTCGGCGCCTCAGCGTCCGAAGGGGCGCCGGGGGCGCCGTCCTCATTTCCTTTTTCTCTCAGTCTTTTGCAGGCTCGAAATAATCCTGTAGCGCCCGCGCCTCGAGGTCTCCCGACACATAGGCCCTGACCCCCTGCGCCGCCGCAATAGCGCCTGCGAGGGTCGTATAATAGGGAACCTTATGCAGAAGGGCGGCGCGGCGCAAGGAACGCGAATCCGCGAGCGCCTGGGCCCCTTCGGTCGTGTTGAACACGAGCTGAATCGCGCCGTTCTTGATGGCGTCGACGATGTGCGGCCGGCCTTCCGAGACCTTGTTGATCTTCTGCGCGGCGATGCCCTCCTCCTGCAGGAAGCGGGCGGTGCCGCCGGTCGCGACGACGCTGAAGCCGATTTCTTTCAAGGCTCGGATGGTCGGCACGATGCGGGGCTTGTCCGCGTCGCGCACCGAGACGAAAACGACGCCCTCGCGCGGCGCCTTGGCGCCGCCGCCGAGCTGGCTCTTCACAAAGGCCGCGTCGAAGGCGACGTCGAGGCCGATCACTTCGCCCGTCGAGCGCATCTCCGGCCCGAGAACCGTGTCGACGCCGGGGAAGCGCGCGAAGGGGAAGACGGCCTCCTTCACGCCGATATGTTTCAACGGACCCGTCGGCAGGGAGAAGCCCGAGAGCTTCTCGCCCGCCATCACGCGCGCGGCGATCTTGGCGAAAGGCGCGCCGACGACCTTGGCGACGAAAGGCACGGTGCGCGAGGCGCGCGGATTAACCTCGAGCACGTAGATTTCGCCGTCCTTGAGGGCGAATTGCACATTCATCAGGCCCACGACGCCGAGCGCCATGGCGAGGCTCCTGGTCTGCGCCTCGAGTTCGGCGACGACCTCGGGGGCGAGCGAGCGCGGCGGCAGCGAGCAGGCCGAGTCGCCCGAATGGATGCCGGCCTCTTCGATATGCTCCATCACCCCGGCGATGACGGCCTGTTCGCCGTCGGCGACGCAGTCCACGTCCACTTCAATGGCGTCGGTCAGATAGCGGTCGAAGAGCAGCGGGTTCTTGCCGAGCACCATATTGATCTGCCCGGTCTTGTCATTGGGGTAGCGCGTCTTGATCTCCGACGGCACCAGGGTCGGCAGCGTGCCGAGCAGATAGTCGTCGAGGTCGGTCGCGTCCCGAATGATCGCCATGGCGCGGCCGCCGAGCACATAGGACGGACGCACGACGAGCGGCAGGCCCAATTCGCCCGCGACGATGCGGGCCTGTTCGACCGAATAGGCGATGCCGTTCTTGGGCTGCTTGAGGCCGAGCTTGTCGAGAAGCCGCTTGAAGCGGTCGCGGTCTTCGGCGAGATCGATCGAATCGACCGGCGTGCCGAGGATCGGCGCGCCCATGGCGGCGAGGCCGTGGGCGAGCTTCAAGGGCGTCTGGCCGCCATATTGGACGATGACGCCGGCGAGCGTTCCGCGCGACTTTTCGACGTCGAGGATTTCGCCGACGTCCTCATTGGTCAGCGGCTCGAAATAGAGGCGGTCCGACGTGTCGTAATCCGTCGAGACCGTCTCCGGATTGCAATTGATCATGATCGTTTCGAAGCCGGCGTCGTCGAGCGCGAAACAGGCGTGACAGCAGCAATAGTCGAATTCGATGCCCTGTCCGATGCGGTTCGGTCCGCCCCCGAGAATGACGACCTTCTTGCCGTCCGAGGGCGCCGCTTCATTGGCGAGGGCGCCGGCGAAGGGCGATTCGTAAGTCGAATACATATAGGCCGTGGGCGAGGCGAACTCCGCCGCGCAGGTGTCGATGCGCTTATAGACCGGGCGCACGCCGAGCGCGTGGCGCGCGGCGCGCACGGCGGCTTCCTCGACGCCGGCGAGGGTGGCGAGCCGCGCGTCCGAGAAGCCGGCGAATTTGAGCCGGCGTAAATTCTCGGCGTCCTTGGGCAGGCCGAATTTCTTCACCTTCGCTTCGAGCGCGACGATTTCGGCGATGCGGGCGATGAACCAGGGGTCGATCTTGCTCGCTTCGTGGATTTCGTTCTCGCTCATGCCGAGGCGCAGCGCCTGGCCGACGACGAGCAGGCGGTCCGGCGTCGGCGTGCCGAGCGCGCCGCGCAGCACATTCATGTCGTCGCCTTTGCCGAGCCCTTCGATCTCGATGTCGTCGAGCCCCGAGAGGCCCGTCTCCAGCGAGCGCAGCGCCTTTTGCAGGGATTCCGCAAAATTGCGGCCGATCGCCATGGCTTCGCCGACCGACTTCATCGCCGTCGTCAGCACCGGCTCGGAGCCGGGAAATTTTTCGAAAGCAAAACGCGGAATCTTGGTGACGACGTAATCGATCGTCGGCTCGAAGGAGGCCGGCGTCGCGCCGCCGGTGATGTCGTTGGCGATCTCGTCGAGCGTGTAGCCGACGGCGAGGCGCGCGGCGACCTTGGCGATGGGAAAGCCCGTCGCTTTCGACGCGAGCGCCGAGGAGCGCGACACGCGCGGATTCATCTCGATGACGATCATGCGGCCGGTGCGCGGATCGACCGCGAATTGCACGTTCGAGCCGCCGGTCTCGACGCCGATCTCGCGCAGCACGGCGAGCGAGGCGTCGCGCATGATCTGGTATTCTTTATCGGTGAGGGTCAGCGCCGGCGCGACGGTGATCGAGTCGCCGGTGTGCACGCCCATCGGATCGATGTTCTCGATCGAGCAGACAATGATGCAATTGTCCGCCTTGTCGCGGACGACCTCCATTTCGTACTCTTTCCAGCCGAGCACGCTTTCTTCAATCAGCACTTCGCTCGTCGGCGAGGCGTCGATTCCGCGCTCGACGATCTCGATGAACTCGGACTTGTTGTAGGCGATGCCGCCGCCTGTGCCGCCGAGGGTGAAGGAGGGACGGATGATGGCCGGAAGGCCGATGTCGTCCAAAGCGTCGAGCGCCGCGGTGAGGGTCTTCACGTGATGCGAGCGCGGCGTGTCGAGGCCGATCTTGGTCATCGCCTCGCGGAACAGTTCACGATCTTCGGCCTTGTCGATGGCGTGCGCCGTGGCGCCGATCATTTCGACGTCGAATTTTTTCAGCACGCCCATCTTCTCGAGCGAGAGCGCGCAGTTGAGCGCGGTCTGGCCGCCCATGGTGGGGAGCAGGGCGAAGCCGCCGGGAACGGCGTAGCGCTCCTTCTCGATGATCTTGGCGACGAACTCCGGCGTGATCGGCTCGACGTAAGTGCGATGCGCCAGATCCGGGTCGGTCATGATCGTCGCCGGATTGGAGTTGACGAGCACGATCCGGTAGCCCTCGGCTTTGAGCGCCTTGCACGCCTGGGTGCCGGAATAGTCGAATTCGCAGGCCTGGCCGATGACGATGGGGCCCGCGCCGATGATCAGGATGGTCGATATGTCGGTTCTTTTCGGCATGTCGCTTCTGTGGTTCGGCGCGGCTCGCGCACATTTGGTCTCGCCCTCGCGCCAAGGACTCCCGTCAGGCGGGCGCCTCGCAGCGCGGGGGCGCGGAAGAATTCGTCCTCGGCCCGTTTGCGCGCCCTGTGGGTAAGCGCGCGCATAAAAAAAGGCCGCGTTTCCGGCCCTTGGACCGGCACGCGTCCCGTATGTGCCCATCTTGCGGGCGGCGAGCGGGCGCGCCCGGCTCGAAAGTTGTCGTTTGTTAGACGATTATCCGGCCGATGAGAAGGGGGCAGAAGCCGCGAGCGGGCGGAAGCCGTGGAGCGTAGCCGCGACATTTTTATTGCCCATTTTGGGCGCACACCTGCTCAGGTTGAGCAATTTACGGATTCTCGTACTTTCCAACCACAGCTTTACGGCCAAGATTGAATATGATCAGATTCGGTAAATACTTACTCGGCGGGCGGAAAAAATGGGCGCAATTGATTCAGCGGTCGCCGAGGCGGTCGGCCGACGCATTTTGGAGCGAAGGGGCGCAGAGCTCATCGAATTCATGTATCTGCTCGATGAGAAAAATACCCTTGAATTGCTGCGAGAATTCGTCGTCCTGCGCGGCGAGGACCAGGCCAAAATCGTAGATTTTTTCAAAAAGATAAACCGCCGCGGGGATCTCAAATTGAGCTTTGGCCGCGACGGCATAAGGGTTCAGCCCGGGGGTTTGGGGGGCTGAACGGGTCGGCTCCGACCGGCTGCCTCCGGCCGGAGCCGACCTGATCATGTTATCAGACCGGAGCGCATCGCGATGACGATCGCCGAGGTCCGGTTGACGGCTTTGAGCTCCTGCTTGATCTGCCGCATATATTTATCGACCGTATGCCCGGAGACATTCAAAATCGCGGCGATTTCCTGATCCGTCTTGCCCTCCGCGGCCCATTTCAAGGCCAGGATCTGGCGTTCAGAGAAGCGCGGCGCTTCGTTCACGCAGTCAATCTTCAACATGCGCGCAAAGGCGTAGTGTGCGAGGAAGGCCAGGCTCCTCTCCAGATCCGGCCCGGACGATAAGGCGGGGCCGAAAAAACCGAGGCCGTAGATGACCGCTTCTTCCGCGACGACCGGAAAAAGCAGCCCTTCTCCACCCTGAATCCATGCGTCGCGGCAACGCGCGCAGTCGACGATCCAGTGGGCAACTTCGCCGGTGTCCAGAATGCGATCGAAGAGATGCGTTCTGTTCGGATTGATGAAAAAGCTCGACGCTTGTGTCGGCGGCTCAGAGTCAGCGATTGGCGGCGGAACGGGCCGCCAGCATGGGGTCCGCTCGCAGGGCCCTGGCGGATTTCGCGACATTTCCTCGGGGATTGCGCCGGCGAGGATGGACTCGACGCCGAATGAAGCGGTGATCGCGAGCAGGCCGGCCCCGAAGTCGCGCGCGGACGCAGCCTCGTCCAGGGACTTGACCATCTCATTGGCGGTGGCGATTCTGGTTAAAAGCCAGCTGCCTTCGGGGATCAAACGCGCTCCATTGCAATTTTGTCGAACGACGACCTGGCCTTCTGCCCGTAAGTGCAAGCCCAGAAAAACAAAATTACTTGAGCGGAAGGGTGGCGATCAAGGAAAAATGATGTGCAGTGACGTTTTCCGACTGGCCCTCGTCCGCTTTCGCGCCTTGAGGGCCGCAACTCTCGCCTGCGCTTTCTGCTTCGCCAGCTTGACGTGGCAGGCGCCGGCGCGGGCGGAGGAGCCGCCCGTCAGCCTTGCGGAATGCGCGGCCTGTCATGGCGCCGATGGCGTCGGACGGGATGAAGAGATTCCCAATCTCGCCGGCCAGCACGAACGCTATCTCTATACGCAGCTCCAGGCCTTCAAATCCGGCAAGCGCCCGCACAAGGAGATGCGCTACGAGAGCCGCCATCTCTCCGATCAGGAGATGCAGGCGCTGGCGCGCTATTACGCGCAGCTGGCGCGCTGAAATGGTTCTTTTTCGCCAGCTTACGACTTACGCCTCGGTCGGCGCGGCGGCGACGGCGGTTCATTACGCGATCCTCGTCGGCCTCGTGGAGGCGGGCGGCTGGCGGCCGGTGCCCGCGACGCTGTGCGGCTATGTCGCCGGCGGCGTCGTCGCGTATCTCCTCAATCGCCGCCACACATTCGGCAGCGACCGGCCGCACGCCGAAGCCGGTTGGCGCTTCGCTTTGACGGCCTTCATCGGCTTTTGCATCACTTATGCGCTGATGAGCCTGTTCGTGGAGCGTCTCGGCGCGCCCTATCTGCCCGCGCAGATCGTCACGACGGTGCTCGCAATGTTCGTGACTTTTGCGATCAACAGGTCGTGGACCTTCGGGGTCGGCTGACGCTTCAGGGCCATTTCACCGTCGGCGGCATGGAGGATAAGATCGAGTCGACATTGCCGCCGGTCTTGAGGCCGAAAATCGTGCCGCGGTCATAGAGCAGATTATACTCGACATAGCGCCCGCGGCGGATGAGCTGCTCTTCCCGCTGCGCCGCGCTCCAGGGCGTCGCGACGTTGCGGCGCACGAGTTCGGGGTAGATCGCGAGAAAGCTTTCACCGACGTCGCGGGTGAAGGCGAAGTCCTTGTCCCAGGCGCTGTTTTCCGCGTCGCCCGCGCTGTTGAAGTAATCGTAGAAAATGCCGCCGATCCCGCGCGGCTCTTTGCGGTGGGGCAGGTAGAAATACTCGTCGCACCACGCCTTGAAGCGCTCGTAGTCGGCGACCGGATGGCGCTCGCAGGCGCCGCGCATGGCGGCGTGGAAGGCCATCGTATCCGGGTCGGTTTGCGTACGGCGGGCGTCGAGGACGGGCGTGAGGTCGGCGCCGCCCCCGAACCAGGCCTTCGTCGTCACGACGAAGCGCGTGTTCATGTGCACGGCCGGCACATTCGGGTTCCAGGGATGGGCGATGAGCGAGATTCCCGTGGCGAAGAAGCGCGGGTCCTCGGCGGCGCCGGGAATCTGCTTGGCGAATTCCGGCTGGAACGTGCCGAAGACGGTGGAGCAGTGGACGCCGGCCTTTTCGAAGACCCGTCCGTGGATCATCCCCATGCGCCCGCCGCCGCCGGGAGCGCCGTCGTGATTGACCCGCTCCCAATGGCTCAGGTCGAAGCGGCCCGGCTCGGAGGAATCGGCGAAGGGCCCGGCGGCTTCGTTCTCGAGCGCTTCGAAAGCGGCGCAGATGCGCAGTTGCAACGCCTCGAACCATTCGCGCGCCGCGCTTTTGCGCTGTTCCATAAGGTCGTCCGTCACGCCGCCGCCCTTCCTGAGATGACCGGATGACCGACGTTTTGGGGTGGACCGCCCGGCGTGTCAATTCATGGGCCGGGTCGGCTCGATCATTGGCCCTGGGACACCCGCACCCGCCGCTCGGCCGATCCATGGGCCGCGCCGCTGCGTTCGGGCTTCGCCGGCGCGGCCTGGGCCTGCGCGGGCTGGGCGCTGGAGGGTTCGGAGGCAGGGGCCGACTCGACCTCTCCGGAGAGCGCCGCGCCGAGCGTGTAGGCGATCGCCGACCGCACGTCGTAACCGCGGGCCGTCATGGTCATTCGGTAGCAACGAACCGGCGCGCCGAGTTGCGGATTGAGGTCCTTCTTTGCGAGGACTTCGGCCCTGACGTCCTCCGCATCCTTGATTTCCACGAGGTCGAGATCGCGAAGACGGTGATCCGCGGCGACATCGTCGAGAAGGCCGGCTTTCGGCCCATCGAACAGGCAGAGGTTGCTCAATGTTCCGACGTTGAGAAGGCGCGCGAGCAGCCTGCCATTGAGCTTCGTCAAGTCCGCCACGGCCTGACCGCCGACGAAACGGCTGTCCCTCGGAAGGATCATCTTGTCGAGCCGCCGGGCGTCGAAGGTGACCTTGGTCCCCATCATCTCGACCTGATTGACGTGGTCGATGAGGCTCCCGATCTTCGCCTCGACAGCCATATGGTTATAGGCGCCATAGGCGAGCAGGCCGGCGAAGGCCGCGGAGGCGAGCGTGCGGTTGAGAATGTTCGGCAGGGCCTGAAGCTTGTCGAGTTCCATGGCGGAGCTCCTATCGAATGGCTTTGCTCAATGAGAGACCCTCCCACGGGGCGGCTCTGCGCGCCGTGCGTTGGCGCACAAAAAGGTTAATGGCCGTTAACTTTTCAAAAAGCCGCCGTGCGGACGCGGAGCCTCACGCGCGCGCGTCAAGTCCCGAGCTGGCGGAGCGCCTCGCCCATGACCATCGCCGCCGCGACGGCGACATTGAGCGAGCGCGCCGGCGGCGCCATGGGAATGCGCAAGGTCATGTCCGCGGCGGCGAAAACCGCGTCCGGCACGCCCGCCGACTCGCGCCCCGCCAGGAGGATGTCGCCGGGCTGGAAAACACAGTCGGTATAGGGCGTTGAGGCGCGGGTCGAGAGCAGGACGAGGCGCCGCGGGGCGCCTTCCGCCGCCCGGGTGGCGCGCCAGGCCTCAAAGGCGTCGAAAGAGGCGTGACGCTGGATCGTCACCAGATCGAGATAGTCCATTCCCGCCCGGCGAAAGGCGCTGTCCGTGACCGGGAAGCCCGCCGGCCCGATTATTGCGGCCTCGACGCCGAGACAGGCGCAGGCGCGCAGCATCGTGCCGGCGTTTTGCGGAATGTCCGGCTGGTAGAGTGCGAGCATGAGCGGGGGCATGTGTCAGACTTTGCGGCAAATCGACGCGAATGGTGCGCTGCGGCGGGAAACACAGGGCGAATGGCAAAGATTCCCGGCCCGCGCAAGTGGACATGATGGCGGATTGGCGCCACATAAGCCGCGCGCGAGCGGGGTTCAACTGCTTTCGCCGGGCCGTGGCCTTGCGGGCTGGCGCGCGGCGCGTAAAAGTGAAACGATTGCTCTGAGTCGAGTTTGCGCTTGTCGCCCAAGCGCTCTTTGCTCGCAGCGATTGGGAGAGGTCAAGGCGTGAACGATAGAATCGCACAAAAAGCGCCGGCGGAGCCGAGCCGGCGGGACATTCTCTATATCGCCACGGGCGCGGCCGCGGTCGTCGCCGCCGGCGGCATGGTCTGGCCGTTGATCTCGCAAATGAACCCGGACGCCTCGACGCGGGCGCTCGCCTCGACGGAAGTCGATCTGTCGGCCATCCCGCTCGGGCAGATCGTGACCGTGAAATGGCGCGGCAAGCCGGTCTTCATTCGCCACCGCACCCCCGAGGAAATCAAAGCGGCTGAAGACGTGCCGCTCGCCGAGCTGCCCGATCCCGAACCCGATTCGAAACGCGTCCAGAAACCGGAATGGCTCGTCATCGTCGGCGTCTGCACCCACCTGGGCTGCATTCCGACCGGCAAGGCCGGCGAATTCGACGGCTGGTTCTGCCCCTGCCACGGCTCGACCTACGATCTTTCGGGCCGCATCCGCAGCGGTCCGGCGCCGAGCAATCTCGAAGTGCCGCAATATGCTTTCCTGAGCGACACGAAGATCAAGATCGGATAGGCCCGCCGCCTTTTCCGCCTTTCCCGCGCCCTTCGCCGCGCCTGACGCATTCGAGAAAGTTCCATGAGCGGACATTCCCAATATACGCCCAAGAGCGGCTTCGCCCGTTGGCTGGAGCGCCGGCTGCCGATCATCAGCTTCATGTATGACGCCTTCGTCGCCTATCCGACGCCCAAGAATCTCAATTATCTCTGGACCTTCGGCGCCATTTTATCCTTCATGCTGGTCGCCCAGATCGTCACCGGCGTGGTGCTCGCCATGCACTACACGGCCGAAACCACGCTCGCCTTCGACTCCGTCGAAAAGATCATGCGCGACGTGAACTGGGGCTGGGCGCTGCGCTATGCGCACGCCAATGGCGCCTCGATGTTCTTTCTCGCCGTCTACATCCATATCTTCCGCGGCATGTATTACGGCTCCTACAAGGAGCCCCGCGAGGTGCTGTGGATCCTGGGCGTCATCATCTTCATGGTGATGATGGCGACGGGCTTCCTCGGCTATGTCCTGCCGTGGGGTCAGATGTCCTTCTGGGCGGCGACGGTGATCACCAATCTGTTCACGGCGATCCCCGTGGTGGGGCCGTCCATCACCACTTGGCTGCTCGGCGGCTATTCAGTCGACAATCCGACGCTCAACCGATTTTTCGCCCTGCATTATCTGCTGCCCTTCATCATCGTGGCGGTGGTCGCCCTGCACGTCTGGGCGCTGCATGTGACGGGGCAGAACAATCCGACCGGCGTCGAGGTGAAGAACGTCAAGAAGGACACGGTGCCCTTCACGCCCTATGCGACGCTCAAGGACGGTTTCGCCATCGGCGCCTTTGTGGTGCTCTACGCCTGGATGACGTTTTTCGTGCCGAACTATCTCGGCCATCCCGACAATTACATCGAGGCGAACCCGTTGGTGACGCCGCCGCATATCGTGCCGGAATGGTATTTCCTGCCCTTCTATGCGATCCTGCGCGCCATCCCGAACAAGCTGCTTGGCGTGATCGCGCTGTTCCTGTCGATCCTGATCGCCGCCGCCTTGCCCTGGCTCGACAGATCGCCGGTGAAGTCAGGGAGCTATCGCCCGCTGTTCCGCAAATTCTACTGGGTGTTCGTGGCCGTCTGCATCGGGCTCGGCTATCTCGGCGCGCAGCCGGCGGAGGGCGTCTATCTCTGGCTCGCGCGCCTCTTCGCCTTCTATTATTTCCTGCACTACGTGGTCATCCTGCCGCTGCTCGCGAAATTCGAGAAGCCCGAGCCGCTGCCGGACTCCATCGACGCCGCCGTCGCCACGGGAGAGGTCTCCCATGTCTGAGGCCGGCCGCATGTTTGCCCAACAGGACTCTTCGATGACCCGCAGACCGATTCTGGCTTTCCTTTCGGGCGCCGCTTTGCTTCTCGCCGCTTTCGCTTCCCCGGCATTCGCGGAAGGGGGCCATCACGAGAAGAAGCCGGAAGTCCATTCCTGGAGTTTCGCAGGGTTCTTCGGCCAGTACGACAAGGCGCAGCTGCGTCGCGGCTTCAAGGTCTATAAGGAAGTCTGCTCGACCTGCCATTCGATCAAAATGCTGGCGTTCCGCAATCTGAGCCAGCCGGGCGGGCCGGAGTTCACCGAGAAGGAGGTCGCGACCCTCGCCGCAACCTATAAGGTCAAGGACGGTCCGAATGACGCGGGCGAATATTACGATCGTCCGGCGCGTCCGAGCGACCGCTTCCCGCCGCCCTTCGCCAATGAGCAGGCGGCGCGCGCCGCCATGTCGGGCGCCTATCCGCCGGATATGTCGGTCCTGGCCAAGGCGAGGGGCTATGGCCGCGGATTCCCGACCTTCCTGCTCGACGCGCTGCCCGGCCTGTCCTATCAGGAGCATGGCGTCGACTACATCGCCTCGCTGCTCGAAGGCTATACCGACCCTCCCCATGACGTGAAGGTTCCGGAGGGGCAGTATTACAATGCGTATATGAGCGGCAACCGCATCGGCATGCCGCCGCCCCTGTCCGACGGCGCCGTCACCTATGACGACGGGGCGCCGCAGACGGTCGATCAATATTCCAAGGACGTCACCGCCTTCCTGATGTGGGTCGCCGAGCCGCATCTCGAGGCCCGCAAGCATATCGGCCAGGGCGTCGTCGCCTTCCTGATCGTCTTCGCGCTGCTGCTTTACTTCACCAAGCGCATGATCTGGCGCGACGTCGCGCATTAGCGATCGGCGCGCGCCTCACGCCAGAAAGCTTCGCGCGCCGTCCATGACGAACTGGACGGCGAGCGAGGCCAAAAGCACGCCGACCAGCTTCTCCATCACAATGCTCGCCGAGGCGCCAAGGAGGCGCTCGACCTGCGTCGCCAGGCGACAAACCGCCCAGCAGATGGCGACGACCACCAGAATTGCCCCGATCAGCGCCGCAAGTCGCGCCGGATCGCCATGCGCGTCGCCCGCGATCAGCAGCGTCGCGGTGATGGCGCCGGGGCCGGCCATCATCGGAATGGCGAGCGGGAAGGCGGCGATATGCTTGCCGTTTTCGACCACGGCCCGATGCGCCGTGGCGGCGTCGCGGTTGATGCGCACGCCGAACACCATCTCGGAGGCGATCGAAAACAGCAGCAGTCCGCCGGCGATGCGGAAGGCGGGAATCGTGATCCCCATGGCCGAGAGCAGGGCGGCCCCGCCAAAGGCGGCGCCGGTCAGGATCAAGAAGGCGTAGAGACAGGCGCGGGCCGCAATCTGCGCCCGAGCGGCCGGCGTCTCCCGCGCCGTGGCGGCGAGAAAGATCGGCGCGAGGCCTGCCGGTTCGACGACCACGAGCAAAGTGACGAAAGCCGTCGCCAGACCGCCGAGGTCGATCGCCGCCATGGGACCTCCCAGCTCGGTCGACGCCGCCGCGCGACCTTCATTCCTTCATACTACCTGAAGTGGCGATGGGGCGCTTCATGCGCCAACGCCCAAAGAGGGGGCGCAGGCCCTCTGCGCTCTTCCTTGATCCCCTGACTGAAATCGTGCACAAGGCGCTTCGCATGGGCGGGGGCGCCCCAGGGTTGATCGCTTTTTCCCGGAAGGGTGGAAATGTCGGAGATTTTGCGCGTCGGGATCGCGGGACTCGGCACGGTCGGCGCGGCGGTGGCGCGGCTGCTCCACCGGCAGGCGGAGGCGCTGACCGCGCGCACCGGACGACGGATCGTCGTCACCGGGGTTTCGGCGCGCGACCAGGCGAAGAAACGCGACGCCGATTTCTCTGGAGCGGAATTTTTCTCGGACCCGGTGAAGCTCGCTTCGTCCGAAAAGGTCGACCTTTTCGTCGAACTGATCGGCGGCTCTGAAGGGCCTGCCCGCGCCAGCGTCGAGACCGCGCTCGCGCATGGCAAGTCGGTCGTGACCGCCAACAAGGCGCTGCTCGCGGCGCATGGCCTGCATCTCACGCAGCTCGCCGAGGAGAAGCATGTCGCGCTGTCCTTCGAGGCCTCGGTCGCCGGCGGCATACCGATCGTGAAGACGCTGCGCGAGGGCCTCGCCGGCAATTCGATCGAGCGCGTCTATGGCGTTCTCAACGGCACCTGCAATTACATTCTATCGCGCATGGAGCGCGAGCAGCTCTCATTCGAGGAGTGCCTGAAAGAGGCGCAGAAGCTCGGCTACGCCGAGGCTGACCCCACCTTCGACATCGGCGGCTTCGACACGGCGCACAAGCTTGCGATCCTCACCTCGCTCGCCTTTGGCACGCGGATTTCGGCGCAGTCGATCGATATTGAAGGCATCGAGCGCGTCAGCCTCGCCGACATCGAGGCCGCCGACGAACTCGGCTTCCGGATCAAGCTCCTGGGCGTCGCTCAGCGCACGGCGGACGGCATCGAGCAGCGCGTGCATCCGACCATGGTCAGCAAGAACTCGGCGATCGCCCAGGTGATGGGCGTGCTCAACGCCGTGACGATCGACGCCGACGCGGTGCACGAATTGACGCTCGTCGGTCCCGGCGCGGGCGGCGACGCCACCGCCTCGGCCGTCGTCGCCGATATCGCCGACATCGCCAAGGGCGTGCGCTCTGCGCCCTTCGGCCTGCCGTCGGCGCAGCTTTCCGAGCTCAAGCGCACGCCGATGCGCCGCCACGAGGGCGGCTATTACATCCGCATGTCGGTGCGCGACGTGGCGGGCGCCTTCGCCAAGATCGCCGGGCGGATGGCGGAGCGGCAGATTTCGCTCGAGAGCATCATGCAGCGCGGCCGTCGCGGCGCGCCCGGGGCTTGCGTGGACGTGATCCTGATCACGCACGCGACGAGCGAGCATCTCGTCCGCGAGGCGCTGGAGCTTATTTTCCAGGATGGCACGATCGTCTCGCGCGCCCAGGTCATCCGCATCGAGCGCGAATAGGCCCACCGCCTCATGACACTCAAACCGCAGCTCGACGCCGCGTCCATCGACCGCCTGCTTACGATCGAGCTCGCCCGCGCCACGGAGCGCGCGGCGGTCGCGGCGGCGCGACTGCGTGGGCGTGGCGACGAGATGAGCGCGGACCGCGCCGCGGTCGAGGCCATGTATGAGGAGCTGGCGCGTCTGCCCGTGCGCGGCCGCATCGTGATCGGCGAAGGCGACGACGCCGAGTCGTCGCGCCTTCATGTCGGCGCCGAGATCGGCGCGGCGGCGGGCCCGCATGTCGAGCTCGCCGTGGCGCCGCTCGAGGGCGCGACGCTCTGCGCCAAGGACATGTCCGGCTCCATCGCCATCGCCGCCGCCGCCACGTCCGGCTCCTTCCTGCATGCGCCCGACTCCTACATGGACAAGATCGCGATCGGTCCGGGCTATCCCAAGGGCCTCGTCGATCTCGACCGCGACCCGGCCGACAATGTGCGCGCGCTGGCAGAGGCCAAGGGCGTGCCGGCCGCCGAGATCACGGTCTGCGTGCTGGACCGTCCGCGTCACGCCCAGATCATCTCCAAATGCCGCAAGGCGGGCGCCTGCGTGCGACTCATTTCCGACGGCGACGTCGCCGGGATCGTCTTCGTGACCGACCCGACGGAAACCGGCGTCGACATGTATCTGGGCCGGGGCGGCGCGCCCGAGGGCGTGTTGGCCGCGGCGGTCCTGCGCTGCGCCGGCGGCCAGATGCAGGGCCGCCTTGTCTTGGAGACGCCCGAACAACGCGCCAGCGCTTTGCGCCACGGCCTCGACGATCCGCGCAAGAAATACAGCGTCGCCGACATGGTGACGGGCGACGTCGTGGTCTGCGTCACTGGCGTGACCGACGGCCCGCTGGTCGACGGGGTCGTGTTCGACAAGGGCCGCATCGAGACCGAGACCCTCGTCTATCGCTCCGCGACGAGCACAGTGCGCTGCATCGGCGCGCGGCGGCGCCCGCGGATCTAACCTTTCGCGGGCGCGCGGCCGCCGGCCGCTGTAAAGCCGACGCGGACGTCCGCCCTTCGCCCGGAAAACCCTTTATGACCCCTGCCGCCCATATCTCCGCCGCCATTGAAGTTCTGGCCGATCTCGCGCAGCGCCGCCGCCCCGCCGCCGAGGCGCTCAAGGACTGGGGGGCGTCGCATCGCTTCGCGGGCTCGAAGGACCGCGCCGCGATCGCCAGCCTCGTCTTCGACGCGCTGCGCAAGCTTTCGTCCGCGCGGTGGATCATGGGCGCGGAGACGCCGCGCGCGACCATGCTCGGGGCGCTGCGGGAGGCGCGGGGGCTCGACGTCGACGCCATCGCCGCGCTTTGCTCGGGAGAGCGCCACGCTCCGGCGCCGCTGACCGAAGAAGAGCGCCAGCGGCTCGACACGGCGACGCTCGCGGACGCGCCCGCACATGTGCGCGGCGATTATCCGGAGTGGCTCACAGAGCGCTTCGCCGCCGCCTTTGGCGTGCAGGCGGCCGCGGAGGGCGCCGCGCTCGCCACGCGCGCGCCCGTCGATCTGCGCGTCAACATCCTCAAGGGCTCCCGCGAGCAAGCTATGGCGAAGCTCTCGCATCTCAATCCATCCCCGACGCCGCTCTCGCCGATCGGCCTGCGCATAGAGGCCGGGCAGGGCCGGGGGCCGGCGCTCCCCGCCGAAACAGCTTATGTGAAGGGTCTGGTCGAGCCGCAGGACGAGGCCTCGCAGCTCGCCTCTCTTTTATGCGCCGCCGCGCCGGGCGAGCAGGTTCTCGACCTTTGCGCCGGCGGCGGCGGCAAGGCGCTGGCGCTGGCCGGGCAGATGCATAATCGCGGGCAGCTCTACGCCTATGACGCCGACGGGCGCCGGCTGATGCCGATCCACGAGCGGCTGGAGCGGGCGGGGGCGCGCAACATTCAGGTGCGCCAGCCGAAGGGCAAGGCGGATGTCCTCTCCGATCTCGCCGGGCGCTGCGACCTCGTCCTGATCGACGCGCCCTGCACCGGCGTCGGGGCCTGGCGGCGCCACCCCGACGCCAAATGGCGCCTCGCGCCCGGCGCGCTGGAATTGCGGC
Organism: Methylocystis echinoides; assembly: GCF_040687965.1. Taxonomy (NCBI): domain Bacteria; kingdom Pseudomonadati; phylum Pseudomonadota; class Alphaproteobacteria; order Hyphomicrobiales; family Methylocystaceae; genus Methylocystis; species Methylocystis echinoides. The sequence continues at coordinate 125,467 of NZ_CP156084.1, read as the reverse complement.
TCAAGGAGCAGGCGGCGCTGCTCGAGCAGGCCCTGCGCTTCGTGAAGCCCGGCGGCCGGCTCGCTTATGTGACCTGCTCGCTCCTGATCGACGAGAACGAAGTGCAGGTCGAGGCGTTTCTCAGCGCGAATCCTGACTTTGCCGCTCTTTCGGCCCAGGAGACGGCGGAAGGCGCGGGGCTTCCCGACCTTGCCCGCTTCGCTTCGCCACATGGGCGGGGGATCAGGCTTTCGCCGGCGACGAGCCGGACGGATGGGTTTTATGTGTGTTTGATGCGGAACTCCCGACCCTTCTCCCGCTTCGCGGAAGGATAAGGTTCAGCTAAGCTTCGTCGCGAGCGTCCCCTCTCCCGCAAAGCGGGGGAGGGGCAGGGAGGGGGCGATGGAGAAGGGCAAACTTCCAAAGATTGCCTTCGCCCGGAAGCTTCGCCGGGAGATGACCGAAGCGGAGCGTAAGCTCTGGCATGCGCTCCGCGGCCATCGCTTCAAGGCTTTGCACTTCCGCCGGCAGGCTCCTTGTGGTCCCTATGTTGCTGACTTTCTCTGCCACGCTCTCAAACTCGTCGTGGAGCTCGATGGTGCCACGCATTCCACCGACGACTCCGAGCTTTTGCGCGACGGTCTCCGCGACAGATGGTTCGCGAAGAATGGATTTTCGGTCTTGCGATTCACCAACGGGCAGGTTTACGCAGAGTTCGAGGGCGTGCTGGAGATGATCCGCCTGCGCGCTGAGGACAGATTACCCCCTCCCCAACCCTCCCCCGCTGCGCGGGAGAGGGAGTTAGACTGTGATAGCTGAGAGACGAAGCTACCACGGGCGTGAGCGTCCCCTCTCCCGCGAAGGGGGCGGGACACGAGGGGGCGACGCCGAAAGAACCCATGACCGCCGCCGAAACCTTCCACCACGACATCGCCGACCGCCACGACAAGGTTCTCATCGTCGACTTCGGCTCGCAGGTCACGCAGCTCATTGCGCGGCGTGTGCGCGAAGCGGGCGTCTATTGTGAGATCGCGCCCTTCCAGCGCGCCGATCGCGCCTTCGCCGAGATCCGCCCCAAGGCGGTGATCCTCTCCGGCGGGCCGTGCTCGGTGACCGACGAAGGCTCGCCGCGCGCGCCGCAAGCGATCTTCGAGTCGGGCGTGCCCGTGCTCGGCATCTGCTACGGCGAGCAGACCATGGCGACGCAACTCGGCGGCAAGGTCGAGGGCGGGCATCATCGCGAATTCGGCCGCGCCGAGATCACGGCGCTGGAGCATAGCGCGCTCTTCGACGGCGTCTGGGCCACAGGCGCCAGCGCCACGGTCTGGATGAGCCATGGCGACCGCGTCACGGACTTACCGGAAGGCTTCCGGGTCATCGCCGCGTCGGAAAACGCGCCCATGGCGGCGATCGCCGACGAGCAGCGCCGCTATTTCGGGCTGCAGTTTCACCCGGAGGTCGTGCATACGCCGGACGGCGCGAGGCTTCTCGCCAATTTCGTGCACAAGGTCGCGGGTCTCAAATCCGACTGGACGATGGCGGCGTTCCGCGGCGAAGCCATCGCCGCGATCCGCAAGCAGGTCGGCGAGGGGCGCGTGCTCTGCGGCCTCTCCGGCGGCGTCGACAGCGCCGTCGCAGCGGTGCTCATCCACGAGGCGATCGGCGATCGCCTGACCTGCGTCTTCGTCGACCACGGCCTGTTGCGGCTCGGCGAGGCGGAGGAGGTGGTGCGCCTGTTCCGCGACCATTACAACATCCCGCTGCATCACGTCGAAGCCGAGGAGCTTTTCCTCTCGGCGCTCGAGGGCGTCGACGATCCGGAAGTGAAGCGCAAGACGATTGGCCGTCTGTTCATCGAGACCTTCGACGCGGAAGCCAAGAAGATTGCTGAGGACGGCCGCGGCGCGCCGCAATTTCTCGCGCAGGGCACGCTCTACCCCGACGTTATCGAGAGCGTCTCCTTTACTGGCGGGCCGTCGGTCACGATCAAATCGCATCACAATGTGGGCGGGCTGCCGGAGCGCATGAATATGGCGCTCGTCGAGCCCTTGCGCGAACTCTTCAAGGATGAGGTGCGGGCGCTCGGCCGCGAACTCGGTCTGCCGGAGGCTTTCGTCGGGCGCCATCCCTTCCCCGGACCGGGCCTCGCCATTCGCTGCCCTGGCCTCATCACGCGCGAGAAGCTCGACATTCTGCGCAAGGCCGACGCCGTCTATCTCGACGAGATTCGCAAGGCGGGTCTCTACGATGAAATCTGGCAGGCCTTCGCGGCGCTGCTGCCGGTGCGCAGCGTCGGCGTGATGGGCGACGGCCGCACCTATGATTACGTCGTCGCGCTGCGCGCAGTGACGAGCAGCGACGGCATGACGGCGGATTTCTATCCCTTCGACATGAATTTCCTCGGCCGCGCGGCGACGCGCATCATCAATGAGGTGAGGGGCGTCAATCGCGTCGTCTACGACGTGACGTCGAAGCCGCCGGGCACGATCGAGTGGGAGTGAGGGGGCTGCGGGCTCGATCCCTGGCGAGGGCCGCAATCATCCTCCGGCAGAACTTCTATTCAACCGACCCTATCGCCGATCCGCGCGAAACTGCACGGGCACCTCGAAGGACAGGCTTTCGTCGGCGATGACCGGCGGCGGCGCGGGGACCGGATCGGCCTTCTTCATCATCGCGAGCGCGGCTTCGTCGAAGACGGGGAGGCCGGAGGAGCGCTTGATGCTGTAAGCTAGGATGTGACCGTGTCGATCGAGGGTGAAGTGGACGCTGGCCTCCGCGGCCCGTCGGCCGCCGCCGGCCGGGTAACGCTTGGCGCGATTGAGATGCGCCATCAGCGCCTTCTGCCACGTCAGCTTGACGGCGCTGGCGGCGGCGTCCGCGCCTTGCACCGGCGCGGCCGGGCGGTCGGCCAGCTTTTCGGCTTCGGATTTCGGCGGCGCCGTCGCTTCGGAGGCGGCGGATTCGTTCGACACCACCTGCTGGGCCTGCCGCGACTTCTGATCCTCGACCGGCTTCTCCGGCTTCGCGTCGCGCGACAGCTCCGCATCCTCGGCCTCGGCCCGCGCTATTTTCTCTTCGATATTTTCCTTGGTTTCGGCCGAGGCGACCGACGGCGCCGCCGCGGCGGACTCGTCGGTCACGGGGCCGGGCGGATGATCGAGATGTTCGATCTCGCGCGCCGCCACGGGCTCGAGCGAAATCTCGATCGCCGGCGCGCCGCTCGCCTCCTCGTCTATGTCGCCCCGAAGCGTGAGGAACGCGGTCGCGGCGCCGCCGACATGCAGGAAAATCGCGCAGAGCGTCGCGAGGCCCCAGAGCCTGTTGTTCAGCGCTTCGTTTCGCAGAGCCGCAGCGCCGCTCATTTGGCGCCGCCCGCGTCTTTGCCCCCGCTGTCTTTGCCGCCAGCGTCGAGCGCAACCAACGCAACTTTCAGGAAGCCGCCGGCGCGCAGCCGCTCCAGCACCGCCATCATCTCGCCATAGGGCACCGCGCTGTCGGCGCGCAGATAGATGCGCTTGCCCTTGTCGCCGAGATGCCTTTCCAGCGTCGCGACCAGATCGTTGCGCTTCACCGGCGTATCGCCGATCGCCAGCGCGAGATCGGATTGGATCGTCACATAAACGGGCTTGTCCGGCTTCTCGTGCGGCGCCGCGTTGGAGGCCGGAAGATCGACCGGCAGGTCCACCGTCGCGAGCGGCGCGGCGACCATGAAAATAATGAGGAGAACCAGCATCACGTCGATGAATGGCGTGACGTTGATCTCGTGCGTTTCCTGCAGATCGCCTTTGCCGAGATGCGCGGCCATGGTCGCTTACTCCGCTGCTTGAATCTTGCTTGCGTGATGTCCGCGATCCAGGTCGCGCGACACGATGCGCAGCAACTCGCCCGAGACATTGGAGACGAGCTCGAGATAGGCGCTCGTCTGTCGCGCGAGATGATTGTAGATCAGCACGGCGGGGATCGCCGCAAAGAGGCCGATGGCCGTCGCGAGAAGGGCCTCGGCGATGCCGGGCGCGACGACGGCCAGATTGGTGGTCTGGGCCTTCGAGATGCCGATGAAGCTGTTCATGATGCCCCACACGGTTCCAAAGAGGCCGACGAAAGGCGCCGTCGACCCGACGGACGCCAGAAACCCCGTACCGCGCTTGACGGACAACGCCTCGGCGCGCTCGACTTCCACAAAGCAGGAGCTGACGCGCTCCTTGACGCCGGGCCAAGCGAGAATGTCGGAAGAGAGTTTCAACTCACGCGTCGCTTCCGAGAGGAGAGCGGTGGTCAAACGGTCGCCGTTCCCCAAGGCTAATCGCGCTTCTGCAAGTCCGCGCGCCTCGGAGAGCCTGGCGAGAGCGTCGAGGGCGCGTTGGCGGGCGCGCTTCAATTCAATCGTCTTGGCGATGAGGACGGTCCACGTGCCGACGGAGGCAAGCAGCAGGCCGATCATGACGATTTTCACGACGATGTCGGCGTTTGAAAACATCGTCCAGACAGAAAGATCATGAGGCTTCGTCGCGGCGATCGCCGCATCGACGGCGCGCGCCGTCGGGGAGCCCTGAGCCCAGCTCGCAGAGACGAGGGCCTCGAGAGAAAGCATTCCCAGGAACGCCGATCGCATCATGTTTTTCATGCTTCCGCCCATACTCGAATGAGATTGTGGTAGATTCCAGTAAGCCTCACACAAGCTGGATCGCCTGCGCCAAGCCGATGGCTCAAGGATTGAATCGCCTGGTCCAGATCGAACAGCAAAGCGCGGGCCACATTGTCCCGGATCATGCTTTGCAGCCAAAAAAACGAAGCGACGCGTTCGCCGCGCGTCACTTCACGAACAAAGTGTAGGCTCGTCGAAGGGTAGAGAACGAGATCGCCAGCGGCAAGCTTGATTTCCTGCTGCCCCACGCGGTCCTCGATCACCAGTTCGCCGCCTTCGTAATCCTCCGCCTCCGAGAGAAAAAGCGTGCACGAGAGATCGGTGCGAATGCGGATCGTCGTGCCGGGAATCCCGCGGATCGCGTTGTCGACGTGGAGGCCGAAATTCTGCCCGACGCCATATCGGTTGAAAAGCGGCGGAAAGATTCTGAGCGGCAGCGCCGCCGAAACGAACGTCGGGCAGCTCGCGAGAGCCTGCAGGACATGCTCTCCCAGCTCGCGGGCGGCGGGGCCATCCTGGGGAAGCTGCAGATTGTTCTTCACCAAGGAAGACTGGGAACCGGCGGTCGTCCGCCCGTCCTCCCAATCGACCGCCGACATGGTTTCTCGAAAGAACGCCACTTGCTGCTTCGTCAAGACCTCGGGGATGCAGATCAGCATGGGCTTATGCTTCTCCCCAGATTCGGATGAGGTTGTGATAGACCGTCGTGAGCTTGCGCAGGTCGGGATCGTCGCCGCCAATGCGCGGCGAAAGGTCCTGTATCGCCGCGTCGAGATCGCAGACGAGATCGCGCGCTTCGTCGGACTGAATCATGCTCTGCAGCCAGAGAAAGGACGCGAGACGCACGCCTCGGGTGACGGGCGTCACCATGTTCGGACTGCCCGCGGAAAAAAGCACCGCGTCTCCGGCTTGCGGCTTGAATTTCCGGGACCCGAAGATGTCTTCGACGATGAGCTCGCCGCCGTCATATTCTTCGGGTTCCGACAAAAGCAGCGTCGCCGCGAGATCGACGCGTATGCGCGCGCCGGTCAGCGCGTCGCCGCGCACGGCATTATCGACATGCGGGTCGTAGCGATCTCCCACGTCATATCGCTCGAACAGAGGCGGGAAGATGCGCAGCGGGATCGCCGCGGCGACGAAAGCCGGACTCGCGAGCAGCGCCGAAGCCACCGCCGACCCGAGCTGACGCGACAATTCGGAGTCGGGCGGCGTCTGGCTGTTGCGCTTGGCGGTCTTGCTCGCTCCGCCCGACGCCGCGCCGTCCTCCCACGACGCGCTGGCGAGCGCGTCGCGTAATCGCAGGACTTCCGCCTTTCCGAGGGCGGCGGGAACATGAGTGAGCATAGCCGGTCTCCCTAGAAGTTCACATGGGCTTCAAGGTAGGCGGCGCGACCCGGCGCCACCTGGGTGAAGGGCGTCGCCGTCTGGTAGAAGGCGTCGTAATAGGTCCGGTTGAAGATGTTCATGAGCGTGAATTTCATCCCCACGTTTTTCGACAGATTCATCTCCGCGAAGACGTCGAAGCGCCAGTAGGACGGTAGAATCGTCGGCACGTTGACGAAGGGGTTAGCCGCCGTCGGCGCCGGGAAGCCCGCCGCGTTGATGACCGTCGCGCCATTCGCGATGATATTGTTGCCACCATAGATCTTCGAGCGGTAGATCGCCTGGCCGCCGATCTCGAGGCCGTCGAGAGGGAGACCGATGAGATCGCCGAATTTGTATTTCGACAGCATGCTGAAGGATTCATGCGCAATATTGGCGAGCTGCAGGCCGACGTTCGACCAGGCGAAGGAGTTCTTGACCTTCGACTCCATGATGACGAGACCGCCGAGCACGCTCCACCTGTCGGTGATGTTGCCGGCGACTTCGAGATCGACGCCCTGGATGTAATAGGCGGCGTTGCCGGTGGTTATGCCGGAATTGATCTCGCGCGCATTGGATACGTCGGTTCGAAACAGCGCCGCCGTCGCGAGCAGATGGCCGAAGAGCTGCCACTTGACGCCGATCTCTTTCGCCCGATTGAACTGTGGCGGGAAAATCTGCACCGCAGCCGTCAGTCCGCCATAGTTGGCTGCGCCGCCATCGAGTTCGGCGCCGACCGGATTGCTCGAGGTCGCGTAGGCCGCATAGAGGCTGACGTCGGGAATGGGCTTCAACACCAACCCGCCATTGTAGTTGATCATCAAGGAATGGTTGTTTGCGAAGGTCGTGCCGAGCTCGTTGCGATTCCAGATCGTGTAATCGTCGGCGCGCACGCCGCCGTTGGCGATGACGATGTCTTGATAGTTCGCCGTCTCGATCAGGTAGCCTGACCTCGTGTCCACCCCGATACGCGTCACATTGGGATTGCGGTAGGGTTCGTTGGGGAAAGGCAGATAGGTGCAGGGCAGGTAGAGATTGCAGTTGAGCGGGCCCGCAACGAGCGGCACGCCGTTGAACTCCGAGTTCAGCCCCGCGTAGTTGGTGCGCGTCACCCCCTCGTGCGCGAACTCCACGCCGGTGACGGCTTCATGCTTGATCGGCCCGGTGTAGAAATTGATGTTCGCGTCGGTCTGGTTGTCGACGACATTCGTCACCTGATAGCGGCTCTGCGCGCCGAGCGTCACGGTCCCGCGGAAGATATTGGTATTCTGCGCGAGCGTGCCGATGTAATCGACGACCGAGCGCGACTGCCGCAATCGGCTGGTGATCATCAAATTTTCATTATAGCGGTACTGCGCGGTAAACGTGCCGAAGTCCTGCGAATAGGCCTGGAAATCACGGTTGATGAGGCCGTACCAAGTGTAACGCGGCGTGACGCCTTCCGGATAGGGCCGGTTGCGAATGCGGTTGTAAGGCACGCCGAAGTCGGGCAGGCCGTTCTGATAGACGTGCGTGTATTGCGCGGTGAAGGTCAGATTCTCGAGCGGCCTGAAGACGACCGATCCGGCGGCGCCGTTGCGGTCGTCGGTGACGAAGCTGCGGCCGGCGACGTTCGCATTCTGGAAGAGTCCGTTGGCGCGGATGGCCAGGATCGGACTGATGACCTTGTTGACGTCGAGCGTGACGCGCTTGGTGTCGTCCGAGGGCCCGCCGATCGCGCGGAAATCGACGAAGTCGCCAATCGTGTTGGCCTGTTTGGTGACGATGTTGATGGCGCCGCCGGAGGTGCCGCGACCGGCGAAGGTCGATCCGGGCCCGCGCAGAATCTCGACCTGTTCCGTGTAGAAATTCTCGCGCAGATTGACGCCCGGATCGCGAATGCCGTCGATGAAAATATCGTTGCGCGCGTCGAAGCCGCGAATGAAGAAGCGATCGCCGAAAGCGTTGCCGCCCTCGCCCGTGCCCAGCGTGACGCCGGCGGTGCTTCGGCCGATTTCGCGGAGCGACCAGGCGTTCTTGTCCTCCAGAACCTCCTTCGTGAGCACCGTCACGGTGCGCGGCTGGTTCAAAATCGGCTGCGTGAATTTGTTCGACGCGAGCCGGACCGCGCGATAGGGCGCAACCGGATCCGCATAAGGATCGGCCTCCGCCTGGATGAAGAGCGGAACGCTTGTGGCGGCGACGCCGCCGCCTGGTCCGCCAGCCGCCGCGGCCGCGGCGGAAGCAGCGCCGGCGCTGCGCTGTCCTGTCGACGCATTCGTGTGCGCCGTGTGATGCGCCGGTTGCGGCTTGGCGACGACGACGGGCGTCGGCTTCGGCTTCACGGGCGCGACGGGACGCGGCTTTTCGCGCGGCGCGTCGACCTTGACCGGCGGCAAAGTCGTGGACGCATCCTGAGCGAGAGCGACGCTCGCTGTCGAACTGAGGAACGCGGCGACGCCCAGCGCCGTAACCGACCCCTCCCGCAGGGCTGCGCTCGGCGACGGTAGTCGCAAGGTTCTCAGCGAGAGCGGGGACTTGATCGAGCTCGGAACACGTTTCACCAGATGTATCTCCTGCCATGCGGAATTTATCTGCGATGGCTGGCTGGCTGGGCGTTTCGCCGTGGCTGGCTTGCTGGTCGCCTGAACTGCTTTGCTTGTTTAGAAGTTGCTCGCGCGCACACTCAAGAAGAAACTAGGATTTCGTAGTTGGAAGATTTCCATGTTTGTAGCGTTCGGCACATGAAGGGATCGGCTCTGAAACAAAGCGCACACCCTCAGAGGCGAAATGATCAGTTTCCTACAAATAAGCGGTCGCAAAGCTGGAAGCATTCCAAGCTTCGTCAGTTGACGCGCGCACTCGCTTCGTTGGATGTGTTTCAACTATGGAGAAGGAAAGAAGAACGCGGCGTCACAGACAGTCGCTTGCACAAGCGCCCAATTCGGATTGTCCGGCGCTCGAAATAGACACGCGTGATTTGCTCGGTCGGCGCCAAGAGGCGACGATAGTTCATGCCGGAGAACGGTACCGGCTCCGCATCACGGCGAATAACAAGCTCATATTGACGAAGTAATGCTCGCCCGCAGAATGTCGCCAGCGCGCCAGCGCGCGCCGACACCCGTCGAGGCGGATCGAAGTTTGAACTTTGCTAAATTTCCAATCAACGTCGGCTGGCGTTGACCATGAGACTTGCTTGCTTCAGCGTGCGGCTAAAGCGAGATGGATCACGATGTCAGACCAGCAGGATGAAGAACCGCCCTCTTTACCAATCCCTTCGCCGCAGCCCTTCCTGAAGCAGTATGTCGCGCGCGAGCTGATCGGGCAGGGCGTAGAAGCGATCATCATCCATGATGGAGAACGGTATCGTCTCCGTATTACGAACAACAATAAACTCATCTTGACGAAGTGACTCTGGAGCGCCCTTGGCCCGCCATCCGCTTTCTTCTCCCACTAGAGCCTCGTCCGCGCTCCAGCAAATGGGTGACATCATGTGCGACATAGCAAATGAAAAGAGCCGAATCGACGCAATCCTCGAATGGGCGATGACGCAGTCTCCGGTCCGCCATTGCGTCGATGAGGCGAAACTCGCCGGTTACGGGCTCGCGGTGCTGCGAGGCTGTTACTCCGACTCCTGTCCGGACGAGTGCTTGCGCCAGAGAAGCGCGGAATATGCCGCTTTCATCGCCCGTTCGCGTCGCTCCGACGGTCACTCGTCGGACGAGCCCCTTCGGCGAGCAGGTTAGTGCAATATCGCAAGCGGCCGAGAGCGTCAGAATTGACGGGGTCGCCAAGGCGTAGTCTTTGGCGATGAATCGGCCGCGCTTCCCGTGCGGCGTTCGCGACAGGCCGACGCGCGCGGTGGTTCAGAGTCGCGGCCGTCCGCCGACAACGCGTGAGCGCGCGCAGAAAGGGAGGGAGGCCACGCCTTCCGCCTTCACGCCAGCGTCGCCATTTTTATCCCCGCCCTTTCGCCCGAGGCGCGCACGCCACTTGATCCTGCAACGAAGTCGCGGGAATAGTGGCGACGTAGATCTAATTTCGGGCAGGGCGGATGCCGACGTATCACGAAGTTCTTGGCGTCAGGGAAGATGCGTCGCGGCGCGAGGTCAATGCGGCCTATCGCCGGCTCGCGAAGAAATATCATCCCGACGTCGCGGGCGGAGACGCGGCCATATTCCAGCAGGTCACGGAAGCCTATAACGCGCTGACGATCCGCGGCCAGCGGCAGCAGACGCCGGAGGTCGCGCGTCCCGTGGATCCCGCCCCGCGTCAAGCGCCAAATCCGCCTCCGCGTCCCGGCTTTCTGCGGCGACGCGCCTATCTCATGCTCGCTTTCGCGGCGTTTGTTCTCGGGCTTTTCCTGCTCGACCGCGGCGACGGCATTCACGCGGCTTTCCGGCCGGGCCTGCTTGTCGCGGGCGGGCTCGCGATTCTGTTCAGCGCCGGCTTTTTCGCCAGCCGCCGGCGCGAGTATGCCGGTCTGTCGGACGCGTTGGAGCAGGCCGTCCTGGCGGTGCTGCGTTTCTTCCTCGACATCGTGATGCGCGTCTATATGGCGCTTCTCTTCGTCTTCGCCGTCGTTGCGCTGCTTGCGCTCGTCAACTGGCTCGAGGCGTTCTGGAAGTGGTGAGGCTAGTCGCCGCGCTGGAAGTGGTCATAGACCATCCGTGCCGTCGCCTTATTGATGCCCGGCGCCTTTTCGAGATCGGAGAGCGCGGCGCGGGCGACGGCTTTCGCCGAACCGAAGGCGAGCAGCAGCGCGCGTTTGCGCGAGGGGCCGATTCCCGGAATTTCGTCCAGCGGGTTCTTGGTGAACTCCTTCTTGCGCCGCGCGCGATGCGTGCCGATCGCAAAACGATGCGCTTCGTCGCGCAGGCGCTGCACGAAGTAAAGCGCGGGGTCGTGCGGGGGCAGACGGAAGGGGTCGCGTCCGTCGATGAAGAAGGTCTCGCGTCCGGCCTCGCGGTCGCGGCCCTTGGCGATGGAAGCGAGCGCGACTCCTTCGACGCCGCTCTCGCGCAGGGCCTCGCGCGCCACGTCGAATTGTCCGCGGCCGCCGTCGATCAGCACCAGATCGGGCTTTGTCGGAAAGGCCTCCGGATCCGCATCCTTCTCTGAATCCTTGGCGAGGCGCGCGAAGCGGCGGGTGAGCACCTCGCGCATCATGGCGTAATCGTCGCCCGGGGCGATGTCCGCGCTCTTGATGTTGAAGGTGCGGTAATGGGCCTTCATGAAGCCGGCAGGCCCCGCGACGATCATCGCGCCGATGGCCTGCGCGCCGCCCGTATGCGAATTGTCGTAGACCTCGATGCGGCGTGGCGGCGCAGCCAGTCCGAAGGCTTCGCCGAGCGCTGCGAGCAGCCGCTGCTGGCTCGCGTCCTCCGCGAGTTTGCGGCAGAGCGCCTGGCGCGCGTTATTGAGCGCATGTTCGACGAGCTCGCGCTTCTCCCCACGCTGCGGAGCAATGACGTCGACGCCCTTCTTGAGCTTGGCGGAGAGCGCCTCCTCGAGGAGGGCGCTGTCTTCGATCGGATGCGAGAGCAGCACGCAGCGCGCCGACGGATGTTCGTCGTAGAATTGCGCGAGGAAGGCGTCGAGCACTTCAGCCTCCGAGAGGCTCGCGTCGGCGCGCGGGAAATAGGAGCGGTTGCCCCAGTTCTGATAGGCGCGGAAGAAGAACGCCTCGATGCAGAAGCGCCCGGCGTCCTTCGCGATGGCGAAGACGTCGGCCTCCTCGACCGTGCGCGGATTGATTCCCTGCGCGCCCTGAATCGCGGAGAGCGCCGAGATGCGGTCGCGCAGCCGCGCCGCGCGTTCGAATTCGAGCCGCTCGGCGGCCTCGGTCATCTCCTGAGCCAATTGCTCGCGCACGCTGCGGCTCTTGCCGGAGAGAAAGTCGCGCGCCTCGCGGACGAGCTCGGTGTAATCCTCGATCGAGATTTCCCCGGTGCAGGGGCCGGAGCAGCGCTTGATCTGGAAGAGCAGGCAAGGGCGGGTGCGATTGTCGTAGAAGCTTTGTGCGCAGGAGCGCAGCAGAAAGGCGCGCTCCAGAGCGTTGAGCGCGCGATTGACCGCCCAAACGCTCGCGAAGGGTCCGAAATAATCGCCCTTGCGGACGCGCGCGCCGCGATGCTTGGCGATCTGCGGCGCCGCGTGGTCGCGCGCGATGAGAATATAGGGAAACGACTTGTCGTCGCGCATCAGGACATTGAAGCGCGGCTTCATCTGCTTGATGAGATTGGCCTCGAGAAGCAGCGCCTCAGTCTCGGTCTCGACCGAGATGAACACCATCGAGGCCGTGCCCGAAATCATCCGGGCGATGCGGTTCACATGGCCGGCGAGCCGCGTGTAGCTCGCGACGCGCTTGCGCACATTCTTGGCCTTGCCGACGTAGAGCACCTCGCCGTTCTCGGCGATCATGCGATAGACGCCCGGGCCGTTCGGCGCATGTTTCCAGTAGCGCTTGATCACGGCGACGCCGCGTCTCACGCTCTCGGGCGTCTGGGGAGCGTCATCTTCGGGCGTCGCCTCGTCCAACGGCTCCGGCGCGGCGTCTGCGGCGTCAAATGCGTCGTCAGCCTCCGGCGGGAGGTCGCGCGTCTTTCCGGGGGGAGGGGTCATGGTCCCCCAGACTTATGCCGCGTTTGCGGTCTTGGGAAGGCTTTCGACGCGGCTCAGCCGGCGGCCGTGGCCCACGCCTTGAGGAGCCCGCCGAAATGCTTGTCGGCCAAGGTCCTTCCGATCGCCTGGGCGCCGGCGTAGACCAGGATGGAAAGGAAGCAGCCGATCGCGGCGTATTCGACCGCGGTTGAGCCGTTTTGATCCATGAAAAACGCTCTGATCATCTAAAATCCCCGATTTCCGTTTCGAAATCGAACGCCTCGGCGCTGTTCTCCCTGCACGCGGCATCTCTGGCGCCAAAAAGCCTCTGGTCAGGCTTGCGCTCGTGGCGCGCCATGGCCAAAGTCCCGCGCGCTTGGCGAGCTTTAGACCGGAGAGACCATGATTGGCGTTGGAGTCACGATCGGCAGCGTCGTCTTTCCGGCGCTGGCGCTCGGCTATGCGGCGGTTTTCGCGGCCACCGAGGGCTGGATCGAAAACGTTCACCCGTCCATGGCCTTCGTCGTGCCGCTGACGGCGGCCGCGCTCGTGATCGGTTCGGTCTTCGCGGCGCTTCGCCACGCGGAGAACATCAGCGCCAAAGTAGGGGAGCCGGTCGGCACGCTGGTGCTGACGATTGCGGTGACGATCATCGAACTCGCCATCCTGACCTCGATGATCAATCACGGCATGGATGACCCGACGGAAGCGCGCGAGGCTGTCTTCTCCGCGATCATGATCGTCTGCAACGGCCTTGTCGGGCTATGCCTGTTGCTGGGCGGGTTCCGCCATGGCGAGCAGGAGCTGCAGCCGATGGGGGCCAGCGCCTATCTGGCCGTGCTGATCGCGCTGTCGATGCTCACGCTCATCATCCCGAATTACACGACGTCGTCCTACGGGCCGACGCTCGCGCCGGCGCAGCTCGTCTTCGTCAGCGTGCTGTCAATCCTGCTCTATTGCGCCTTCCTCTTCATTCAGACGGTGCGGCACCGCTCCTATTTTCTCGACGCGCACGCCGCCGCGCTGGGCGCGCATGCGCATGCGCCGACGACCGGCCAGTCTATTTTTGCGGGAGCTGGATTGGCGGCCAGCCTCCTCGGCGTGTCGCTGCTCGCGCAGCGGGTGATCCCGAGCCTCGAAGAGGCGTTGGCCTGGGCGGGCGTCGCCGAGGTCAATCCCGTGACAGGGGCTTGCGCGGCCTTGCTGGTTCTTCTTCCCGAGTCGCTGAACTCCATTCGCGCCGCGCACCGCAACGCGCTGCAAACGAGTCTCAACGGCGCGCTCGGCTCTGTCGTCTCCACCATCGGCCTGACGGTCCCGACCGTGGCGCTGTTGAGCCTCTCGACGGGACGCGAGATTGTGTTCGGCCTCGGCAGCCGCGACACCGCCATGCTCGTGCTGACGCTGATGCTGAGCGTGGTGAGCTTCGGCGCCGGGCGCACCAACGTCTTTACGGGCCTTGTGCATCTCGTCGTCTTTGCGACATATGCCTTCTTCCTGTTTTTCCCATGAATCAAGGAGCGCGCCGATGAGTGAGAGCGACCTGATCTTCTACCATTCCCCGCAGACGCGTTCTTCCGCCGTGCTGACCCTGCTCGAGGAGCTGGACGCGCCTTACGCTTTGCGCGACGTGAACTTCAAAGTCGGCGCGCAGCGCGAGGCCGACTATCTCGCCGTCAATCCGCTCGGCAAGGTTCCGGCCATCGTCCACGACGGCGCGCTGGTGACGGAGCTTGCGGCGATCTTCATCTATCTCGCAGACGCCTTCCCGCAGAAGAACCTCGCGCCGCCGATCGGCGATCCGCTGCGCGGGCCTTATCTGCGCTGGCTCGTCTTCTACGGCTCGGCTTTCGAGCCGGCGGTGATGGACCGCTACAACAAGCACGAACCGCAAAGAAGCATGAGCGCCTATGGCGATTTCGAGAGCGTCATGGCGCTGATCGACAATCAGCTCGCGGCGGGCCCCTATCTCTTCGGCGCGCGCTTCACCGCGGCGGACATTCTGTGGGCGACGGCGCTGCGCTGGACGACCGGCTTCGGCCTCGTGCCCGCGACGCCGAAGATTTCAGCCTTTGTCGAGCGCGTGGCCTCGCGGCCCGCTTTCGCGCGGGTGGCGGAGACCGACGCGCAATTGCTGAAGGTTCACGAAGCCGCCGCGGCGGCGAAGGGGTGACGCCAGCCACACCCCCTCTCCCCGCGAGCGGGGAGAGGGTTGGGGTGAGGGGCCAGGGGATTATCACAAGGTTTCATTTTATCATTGTCACTTACTGCCCCGAGCCCCTCACCCGGCCTCTCCCCGCAAGCGGGGAGAGGAGGAGAGGTTGGCCCTTCCTTGATGACGCCGTTCACGAGCCACGCCCCCTCTCCCCGCGAGCGGGGAGAGGGTTGGGGTGAGGGGCCAGGGGATTATCACAAGGTTTCATTTTATCATTGTCACTTACTGCCCCGAGCCCCTCTCCCGGCCTCTCCCCGCAAGCGGGGAGAGGAGGAGAGGTTGGGCCTCCCTTGACGACGCCGTTCACGAGCCACGCCCCCTTCTCCCCGCGACCGGGGAGAGGGTTGGGGTGAGGGGCCAGGGGATTCTCACAAGGTTTCATGTTATCATTGTCACTTACTGCCCCGAGCCCCTCACCCGGCCTCTCCCCGCAAGCGGGGAGAGGAGGAGAGGTTGGGCCTTCCTTGACGACGCCGTTCACGAGCCACGCCCCCTTCTCCCCGCACGCGGGGAGAGGGTTGGGGCGAGGGGCCGGGCGGCGGTCACCAGTCGATGGGCGTTTCCCCGTTGGCGACCAGATAGTCGTTCGCCTTGGAGAAGTGCTTGCAGCCGAAGAAGCCGTTGTGCGCCGAAAGCGGCGAGGGGTGGGCGCATTCGAGCACGAGATGCTTCTTGCGGTCGATCCCCGCGCCCTTGCGGCGCGCATAGGAGCCCCAGAGCATGAACACGACGCCCTCGCGCTCGCGCGCCAATGCGTGAACGGCGGCGTCGGTGAAGCGCTCCCAGCCCTTGTTCTGATGCGATCCCGCCTGCGTGGCGCGCACGGTGAGCGTCGCGTTGAGCAAAAGCACGCCCTGTTTCGCCCAGCGCGAGAGGTCGGGGTCGCGCGACACAGGATGGCCGAGGTCCGCCTCGATCTCCTTGAAGATGTTTTGCAGCGACGGCGGCGGCGCGACGCCGGCGCCGACGGCGAAGCACAGGCCATTCGCCTGTCCGGGGCCGTGATAGGGATCCTGGCCGAGAATGACGACTTTCACCTGATCGAAAGGGCATTCGTCGAACGCGCGAAAGATCTGCGCGGCGGGCGGATAGACCGCGCAGGACGCATATTCGCTTCGCACGAATTCGCGCAGCTCGGCAAAATAGGGCTGCTCGAATTCGCGCGCGAGACGCTTTTTCCAGCTGTCGTCGATGCGGACGGGCTTGGTCATGCGTGGGTCATTATCACGCGGCAGGAGTGCAGGACAAAGGGTCGCCGTCCGCCCCGGCGCACGCCGGCGCCACGGCCGCTCAATCCTGCAGCGGCCCCCACGCCGGGTCGCTGGCGTAGCCGGGCGTCGGCACCTGCGTCTCCGAGCGGCCGAAGACGTCGACCATGTAAATCTTCGGCCCGCCGCCGCCGCCGCTGTCGCGGAAGAACATCAGGAACAGGCCGTTCGGCGCCCAGGTCGGGCCTTCGTTGTGGAAGCCCTCGGTCAGGATGCGCTCGCCCGAGCCGTCGGTCTTCATCACGCCGATCGAGAAATTGCCGCCGTTCTGCTTGGTGAAGGCGATGTAATCGCCCTTGGGCGACCACACCGGCGTCGAATAGCGGCCGCCGCCGAAAGAAATGCGCTTGGCGTCGCCGCCGTGCGCCCCCATCACATAAATTTGCTGCGAGCCGCCGCGGTCGCTCTCGAAACAGATGCGGGAGCCGTCCGGCGAATAGGAGGGCGCCGTGTCGATGGCGCTGGTGTCGGTCAGGCGCGTCGTCGTGCGCGAGCGCAAGTCCATTGTATAAAGATTTGTCGACGAGCCCTCGGAAAGCGACATGATGATCTTCTGCCCATCCGGCGAAAAGCGCGGCGAGAAGGTCATGCCCGGGAAATTGCCGACGACCTCGCGCTGGCTGTTCTCGATATTCATGAGAAGGACCTTCGGCTCGCCGTCGTCGTTCAAGGCCATGTAGGTGACGTCGAGCGAGGAGGGCGAGAAGCGGGGGGTAACGACCAACTCGTCGCCACGGGTCAGATAGCGCACATTGGCGCCGTCCTGATCCATCATGGCGAGGCGCTTGCGCCGCTTGTCCTTGGAGCCCGTCTCGTCGACGAAGACGATGCGCGTGTCGAAAAAGCCCTTTTCGCCCGTGATGCGGCTGAAAACGGCGTCCGAGAGCAGATGCGCGACGCGGCGCATATTGGCGGACTCGGTGACATATTGCTGCCCCGCGACCTGCTCGCCCGTGGTGACGTCGAAGAGACGGAATTCCGTCTTCAAACGACCGTCGCCCGCCCGCACCGAGCGGCCGGTCAAGACGAATTGCGCATTCGCCGCTTTGTAGGCGGAAAGGTCGGGTTGATCGGGCGAGCCGGCCGCGACGCTCGAATCGACGGGCCGCAGGAAAACCGACCGCTTGAAGTTATTGACGGCGACCGACGTGATGGTGCGCGCGGCGTCGTCGCCGGCGAAAGGCGCCACAGCGATATTGGTCGGCTGAAAGCTTCCTCCCTTGAGATCGATGATGCGGCCGGCGCGGGCAGGCGTGAAAGGCGCCAGAGCGGCGGAGGCGATGAGTCCGGCCGCGGCGCGGCGCGTGATGGGGCGTGTCATTTCAGGCGTCTCGTTGGATGGTCATGTTCAAAACCGACGCCATCAGTTGGCGTCCTGGAAGCGGATCGTCACGTCATGCAGCGCTTCCTCGTAATAAGGCATGAACTCAGGGGGTATGCGCATGGGGCTGCAGCGGCGCACCGCCTGCACGGCCTGTTCGCCGCGCGCTTGCTCCACCGGATTGCTCGAGGGATTGAGCAGGCGCGGTCGCCCCTCAAGGGCGCCCTCGCGGCTCAAATGGAACTCCACGACGGGCGCGAAGGTTGCGCCGCCGAGCGTAAGCGCGGAGGCCCAGCACGGATGATAATGGTCGTGGATATAGGCCGCGATGCGCGCCTCCATCGAGGCGGACATTTTCGGCGCCATGCCCTCGGGGGCGCCGAGCGACGCCGTGCGAAGTTGATCACCGGTCGCCGCGCGCCGCTGCGGCGCCTCCTTGCTCAAAAGCTTGGAGATGCTCGCGGCGTCGAACTTCGACTTCGGCGCGCTCTCGTCGCCTGCCTTCGGCTTCGCGCCCTTGACGCTCTTCTCGGCCGTCTCGCCCTCGCTGTTTTCGGGCTTGGCGGGCTTTTCCTCGGCCTTCTTGCTGTCGAGGAGCTTCGCCACCTCGTCGATCTTGAGGCGCTCCTTCGGCTTTTCGGGCTTTGGCGGCTCCTTCGCCTCTTTCTCCTCGGGCTTTGGGCGCACGGGAGGCTTGGGCTTCACGACCTCGGCCTCTTTCGGCTCCTCCTGCTCCTTCTCCTGCGGCGCGGCGGCCTTCGGCTTGGCGGGCGGCGTCGGGGCGGGCTTCGCCTCGACGGGCTTCGGGGGCTCCGGCTTCTTCTCGGGCTGGGGCCGCGTCGGCGGCTCCGGCGCCGGGGGCAGGGCGGCGATGCGCTTCGGCGGCGTCGGCTCCGGCGTGTCGTCGGCGCCGGGGTCGGGCAGGCGCTTGAGCGGCGGCGGCGGGGTCGGCGTATCCTTCTTCGCCTCAGCGAGCGGCGGCAGCGGCTTGGCTTCGCTTTGCGGCGCGACCTTGTCGACGCGCTGCGAGGGTTTCAGGTCGCGCGCGGTCTTCTCGCCCTTGGCGACCTGATTGAGCCCGTCGTCGGTGACCACCTCGATCGGGATCATCTCCTGCGCATCGTCGAATTTCCGGGCGTCCGAGAACAGGACGAGCGCCGCCAGCAGCAGTCCGGCATGGGCTGCGGAGGAGATGACGACGCCAGGCTCGGAGCGCGAAACCCTCACCGTCGCAGACTCACTTCTTCTCCTGCTCCGTCACCAGAGCGACCTTCTTGTATCCCGCGCTGATGACGAGAGACATGACTTCGGCGATGCGGCCGTAATTGACCGCCTTGGAGCCGCGCACATAGATGCGCTCGTCGAAGCCCTGTTTGACCGTATCCTTCAGCCGGTCGAGAAGCTCGCCGACCTCGACGGGCTGATCCATGAGGAAGATCTGGCCCTTGTCGTCGATCGCGATGGAGACGGGCTTCTGATCGATATTGAGCGGGCCGGCTTTGGTCTGCGGCAGATCGACGGCGACGCCGGTCGCGAGCAAAGGCGCCGCGACCATGAAGATGATCAGCAGCACCAGCATGACGTCGATGAAGGGCGTCATGTTGATTTCCGCCATCGCGCCGTAACGCGGCACCCCGCGCCGGCGTCGGCCGCCCTTGCGTCCGGGCGTGGAGAGCGACGCGCCCATCGCTTAAGCCGCCCGGTCGCGGTTCGAGGCCGCGTGCTGGTCGATCTGGCGCGAGAGAATGGCGGAGAACTCGTCGGCGAAGCTCTCCATGCGCGCCTGCGCCTTGGCGACGTCGCCTTGCATCTTGTTATAGGCGATGAGCGCCGGAATGGCGGCGAAAAGGCCGATGGCGGTGGCGAGCAGCGCCTCGGCGATGCCGGGAGCCACGACCGCGAGCGAGGTGTTCTTGGAGGCGGCGATCGAGCGGAACGACGTCATGATGCCCCAGACCGTGCCGAAGAGGCCGACGAAAGGCCCCGCCGAGGCGACCGTCGCGAGCACGAGGAGATTGGATTCGAGTTTCTCGACCTCGCGGGCGATGGAGACGTCCAGGACCTTCTCGATGCGGGCCTGAAGGCCCATGAAGCTGGCGCTGGCGCCCGTCTGGAAGGAGCGCTTCCACTCCTTCATGGCCGCGACGAAGAGGGTCGCCATGCCCGAGGTCGGACGCTCGGACAGCTTGCTGTAAAGCTCCTCGAGCGAATTGCCGGACCAGAAATTCTCCTCGAACCGATCCATCGAGCGGCGGATGCGCGCGAACAGCAGCGTCTTGTCGATGATGATCGCCCAGCACCAGACGGAGGCCAGCAGCAGGCCGACCATCACGAATTTCACGACGATATGCGCGCCCCAGAACATGCTCCAGATGGTGATGTCGGCGGTGGGGGCGGCGGCGCCGGCGGTCGCGGCGATGTCGGCTGGATTCATGATTTGTCCTTGAAGCGGAATTTGGCGCGCTTTTCCTGAGCAAAAGCGCCGCCCTTATTGCCCGCAATTTCGCCCTTTCTGGGGCTTCGTTGCGCCGCACAAGGATAGCTACCGCCGAAATCTTAACAAGCCGTAAGGGTTAAAAGATCGTGACCCGGCGGCTTAAAGGGGGGCCATGTCATCGGACTGTCAGCTTGTTTCTAGATTATGACAGTCGCAATCCTTTGGCCAAAGAGCCCCTCATGAAACGTATCCTCGCGACAGTCCTCGCCTTTTGCGCGATGACTTTTCCCGCCGCCCTGTCCTTCGATCTGGAGCTTTCTCCCTACAAGCCCGTCCGGGTTCTGTCCGGGAAGCTGAAATCCGTCGGTTCGGACACGCTTTTGCGCGAGATGGAGCTTTGGGCGGAGGGCTTCAAAGCCATTTATCCCGGCGTGGAGATCGAGATCGAAGGCAAAGGGTCCAATACGGCGCCGCCCGCTCTGCTTTCGGGCGAGTCGCAGCTCGCCCCGATGTCGCGTCAGATGACCCCGGACGAGATTGCGGCGTTCGAGGCTAAACGCGGTTATCGGCCGACGGGCGTCCTGGTCGCTGTGGACGCTTTGGCGATCTATGTCCACAAGGACAATCCCGTGCATTGCCTCACGCTGGAGCAGCTCGACCGGATTTTCGCCGAAAACCCCAAGAGCGCGGGCGGCAAGAGCGCGCATGTCTGGGGCGATCTCGGCGCGACGGGCCCGTGGGCGGCGAAACCGATCACGCTTTTCGGCCGCAACACGCTTTCCGGCACCAACAAATTTTTCAAGCAGAACGTGCTCGGCGGCGGCGATTTCAAGGAGGCGGTTCAGCAGCAGGCGGGTTCGGAAGCGGTGGTGAAGGCCGTCGCCGCGGAACAGGGCGCGATCGGCTATTCGGGCATCGGCTACAAGACCGACGGAGTCCGCGCCGTGCCTGTCGCCGCCAGTGCCGGCAAGCCGTGCTACGACACCTCATTCGAGAGCGCCTATACGCGCAAATATCCGCTCGCCCGCGGACTCTACGTCTATTTGCTCAAGGACCCCAAATCGCCGCTCGACACGCTTTCGGGCGAATTCGTGAAATATATTCTGTCCCGCGACGGTCAGACGCAGGCGAAAAAGGGCGGCTATTACCCCATCACCCGAAACATCCGCGAGCATGAATTGACGCGTCTGGGCCTGCTCGCATTCGCGGAGTAGGCGACAGGCGGCCGGGCGCCGCTTCCAGCTTCAGCGATCCGCGCGCAGCGCCTCGAATTTCGCCCGCACCTCGGCCGGCAGGCGTTTGGCGCGTCCATTCTCGACGCAGACCACCTTCACGACCGCCGTCACCAGCGGCTCGTCGCCGCGCATCACGCGCTGATCGAGGCTGAGCGACGCGCCGCCAAGATCCAGCGGTTTCGTTTCGACCGAAAGAAGATCGTCCAGCACCGCCGGTTTGCGAAAATCGAGCTCCATCGCGCGCACGACGAAATAGATCGGGGCGCCGGCCGCGCCGTCGAGGAGCTGACTCTGTTCAAGCCCAAGCGAGCGCAGAAGCTCGGTGCGCCCGCGCTCCATGAAGCGAACATAGGAGGTATGATAGACGAGCCCCGAGGCGTCGGTGTCTTCCCAATAGACGCGGACGGAGAGGCGATGGGGCGACGTCATGTGAAGGGCTCGCGCGTTTTGACATGTCAGGGGCGTCGCCGACGAGCGCCGGCGGCCGGGCCTCCTATACCATGCGCGCGCGACGATCGAGCCGTCGGATTATAGGCCCGGCGCGTCGCCGCAGCCGGGCCAATGCGAGCGCGTCTAGTGGGCGGCTGCGCCCGTATTACCGAGCAGGACCCGGCGAACGCGATTGCCTTCGACCCAGGTGAAGCGGGCGGCGGGATCAGCGCAGGCGATCTCCTGTTCGGCAATGAGCTTGTCGCAGAGCATTTCGCAGATCGCTTCGATCGGCGCGCTCGTGTCATTCTCCTCGGTCATGCGGTCGATCGAGATTTCGCCCGTCTCTTCGCCGTCCTCCCTGCCTATTTTTTGATCATCGATGAATTTGCCCGCGTTCCAGGCAAGGGTGACCGTAGCCGCGCCTTGCATGGCGTTAAGCGCTCGTTTTGTCGCGGGGGAGGCTCAGTCGTTTTCTGCGTCGAAGAGCCCGAATTGTCCGGCCGGCCGCGGCGGCTCCGCAAGGCCCAGATGCCGGAAGGCGTGGGGCGTCAGCAGGCGCCCGCGCGGCGTGCGCTGGAGGAAGCCCTGCTGGAGCAGATAAGGCTCGATAATGTCCTCGATGGCGTCGCGGGGCTCGGAGAGGGCCGCTGCGATGGTCTCGATTCCGACCGGGCCGCCGCCGAAGTTCACGGCCACCATGTCGAGATAGCGCCGGTCCATGACGTCGAGACCGATGGAATCGACGTCGAGCAAGGTGAGCGAGCGGTCGGCCAGCGCCCGCGTGATCGTGGCGGCGCCTTCGACGACGGCGAAATCGCGAACGCGCCGCAGCAGGCGGCCGGCGATGCGGGGCGTGCCGCGCGAGCGCCGCGCGATCTCCCGTGCGCCCGCGTCGTCCATGCCGACGCCAATGACCCGCGCGCCGCGCTTGACGATGAGCTCCAGCTCCTCCGTCGTGTAGAAATTCAGCCGAACCGGGATGCCGAAACGGTCGCGCAGCGGCGTCGTCAGCAGCCCCGCGCGCGTCGTCGCGCCGACAAGGGTGAATTTCGCGAGGTCGATCTTGACCGAGCGCGCCGCCGGCCCCTCGCCGATGATGAGGTCGAGCTGGAAATCCTCCATCGCCGGATAGAGAATTTCCTCCACAGCCGGATTGAGGCGGTGGATTTCGTCGATGAAGAGCACGTCGCGCGGCTCGAGATTGGTGAGCTGGGCCGCGAGATCGCCAGCCTTGGCGATCACGGGCCCGGACGTCGATCGGAAATTGACGCCGAGTTCGCGGGCGACGATCTGCGCCAGCGTCGTCTTGCCGAGGCCCGGGGGCCCGACGAGCAGCACATGGTCGAGCGCGTCGCCGCGCCGCTTCGCAGCCTCGATGAAGACCTTGAGATTGGCGCGCGCCGCCTCCTGGCCTGTGAAGTCGCCGAGCGACAGCGGCCGGAGGCTCTGGTCCGCGTCGTCGTCGCGCTGCTCTGGGCCGACGAGCCGGGCAGGGGTGGTCAAGGATCGCTCCCATGCGCCGGCGCGCGCGCTATGCTAATCTTTGTCAAACGGAGCCGCGCCGTGAATCGCCCGTCCTCGCAATACGAGTATATGTCCCTCGACGATTTCGAGGAACTTCTCGCCGACAAGCCCGCCGACGAAAAGTGGGAGCTGATCGGCGGCCGCGTCGTGCGCATGATGGTCGGCGCGCGGTGGGAGCATAACCGGATCTGCCAAAACGTCGCCACGGCGATGATGACCGATTTCCGGCGCAAAGGCTCCAATTGCCGGCCTTTCGCCGAGACCTTCTGGCTCAAGGAGAGGCTTTTGGACCTCGCCTGTTTCCCGGACGTCATCGTCAAATGTGGGCCGCTGCCGCCTGACGCCACATCCCTCGACGATCCGGTCGTCCTTGTCGAAGTGGTTTCGAAAGGCTCGGCCCAGCGCGACCGCTGGGAGAAGTGGGCGCTGTATCAGCGGCTGCCGTCGCTGCGACATTACGTCCTTATCGAGCGCGATCAGTTGGCGGTCGACGTCTTCGACCGGGTCGAAGGCGGCTTTTTCGAGCGCCCCAGACTCGAGCGGGCAGAAGATTTGCTGCGCCTGCCGGCGATCGGCTTCGAGCTCTCGCTCGCGGAAATCTACCGCGACGTCATTTCCGCCTGAGCGCGCCATCCCAACCAGCGGTTCACGCGGGCGCAATAGGCGCCGAAGGCCTCCGGGTGGCGGGCGCGCAGCGCTTCCTCCTCATGGGGCACGATGAGCCTGTCCATGCCCCAAAAGTGCCCATAAAGTAGCGTCGCCGCGGCCAGCAAAGTCAGAGGACAGAGGCCGGCGCCTCCGAGTCCGAACCCGATCAGCCCGAGCGACCAGGCCAGGCTCTGGAGAAGCGAGACGACGTACACCGGATTGCGGGAGAACGCATAGACCCCGCTCGTCACCAGCGTCTCGGAGCCGATGAACTGCCGCGCGTCGCCGCCGCGCTTTTCGAGATAGACGACGAGGCCGATCTTGAGCACGAGCAGCGACACATAGGCCGCGCCGGCGACGCAAAGAGCGCGCGTGCTTTGCGAAGTCGCGTCGCCCCAGGCGAGCAGCAGCAGCGTTGTCGCGCCATAGGCCGCGGTCGCGGCCAGATCGACGAGAAAGATGCGGGAGAACTGCAGGTCCTGTCGAACGCGCCGGGCCGTCAGCGCCAGAAGGCCCGCGAGGGGCGCCGCGGATGTCACGCTCATGCCGGTCTCCAAACGCGCCGGGCGCCGGCGCGCCTCTTTTATTGTCGACCGAGCTTTAACGTTGCCTTACGCCTTGGCCAACTCCTTCAACCCCTGGCGGATGAGCGCGCCCGTCTCGGCGCTTTCGCCGAGCGCCTTGACGCTGGCGGCGATGGCCGCGGCCGCCTGGGGGCGGCCATAGCCGAGATTGACGAGGGCGGAGACGGCGTCCCGCACTGCGGAAGGGGCGCTTTCATCCGCGTCGCCGGAAAGTTTGGCGACGACTGGATCGACCGAGCCGAAGGCGGGCGCCTTGTCCTTCAGTTCCGCGACGATGCGCGCGGCGAGCTTCGGCCCGACCCCCGAGGCGCGCGCAATCATCCCCTTGTCCTGCGTGGCGATGGCCGAGCCCAGTTCGGAGACGGAAAGAATGGAGAGAATGCCAAGCGCCACTTTGGCGCCGACGCCCTGAACGGTTTGCAGCAGACGGAACCAGTCGCGCTCGGCCTCGCCCTGGAAACCGAAGAGCTTGATTGAATCCTCGCGGACTTGCGTCTCGATGGCGAGCGCCGCCGCTTCGCCAGCGCGGGGCAGTTTTTGCAGCGTTCGCGCCGAACAATGCACGATGTAGCCGACGCCGTTCACGTCCAGAATGACGAAATCCTCGCCGTAGCTGTCAATCAGGCCCTTTAGCTTGCCGATCATGCGAGCGCCGCCTTCAGCGCCCGCGCGCCGCGGTGCTGGGCATGGCAGATCGCGACGGCCAGCGCGTCGGCGGCGTCGGCGCTGGTTGCGGCGCTCGCGGGCAGCAGCACGCGCACCATCATCTGAATCTGCGCCTTTTCAGCGTGTCCCGCGCCAACGACGGTCTTCTTCACGAGATTGGCCGCATATTCGGCGATGACGAGGCCGGCGAGGGCGGGGGCCATCAAGGCGACGCCGCGCGCCTGACCGAGCTTGAGGGTGGATTGCGGATCGCGGTTGACGAAGGTCTCCTCCACCGCCGCCTCATGCGGCGCATAATCGGCGATGACCTGCATCAGCCCTTCGTGGAGTTGCCGCAGCCGGTTGCCCATGTCGAGCGATCCGTCCGACCGCACCCGCCCGCAGGCGATGAAGGAGAGGCGCGAGCCCTGACACTCGATGACCCCCCAGCCGGTGTTTCTCAAGCCGGGGTCGATGCCGAGGATGCGAATCGGGGGGGCGGTCATGGCGCAACATAGCCGGAACGGCGCGTGCGGGGGTAGGGCGGCCGCCACGCCGCGCAAGCGCTACTGCGCTTTCTCCGCCTCCTCCGCCTTCCCCACCGCGTCAACCACCGCGTCGAACGCCAGCATCGTCGACCCATGCCGCGCCTTGTAGTCGCGCACGGGCTCCAGCACGGCGAGGTCGGCCCATTTGCCTTCGGGGGGCGGGCCGTTCTCCTTCAGCATGCGGCGCAACGCCTCACGGGCTTCGCGCAACTCCTGCGGGGTCGAGCCCACCACATTGCGCGCCATGATCGACGCCGAAGCCTGGCCCAGGGCGCAGGCCTTCAACTCATGCGCGTAATCGGAGACTTTCCCGTCCCGAAGGTTGAGATCGACCGTGATCGTCGAGCCGCAAAGCTTGGAATAGGCCTTGGCGGTGGCGTCCGGCTGCGCCAAGCGGCCGATACGCGGGATATTTCCGGCGAGTTCGAGGATTCTGGCGTTGTAGACCTTATCGAGCATGTCACCGCGGTCTCGGCGCGGGGCTTACGTTCGGTCCCGCTCGCCTTTATATAGAGTTTCGAGGGCCGGCGCGAAAGCGGCGGCTCCGGCGCAACGCCGAGGCGCCGCAGCTTCTGCAAGACTCGGGCGAAGTCTCGAATTTCGCGTCGGTTTTATGGTTTCCGAGGGGCGTGATTTGAGGTGATGACCCATGCGTCTTGACCGCATGGAGGCCAGCGTCGCTCGTTGCGGCGCGACAGTTTGAGGAGGCGCCACATGGATGACGTGGTTAAGACCTTTCCCGCCCGCCCCGGTTTCGAAGAAGATCGCACGCCAATGATCGACGCCACGCCTGCGACCGCCGAGCGCCCTGCCGCGTCCGAAGGCGCCGGGAAGAGGCTCGAGCGCCCGTCCCGCGCCGAAGCCGAGGCGGCGGTGCGCACGCTGCTGCGCTGGGCCGGAGACAATCCCGACCGCGAGGGCCTGCGCGAGACGCCCCGCCGCGTGGTGAAGGCGTACGAGGAGTTTTTCAAAGGCTATCAGGAGACCGCGGACGAGGTGCTCTCTCGCGTCTTCGAGGAGGTCGAAGGCTATGACGACCTCGTCCTGGTGCGCGACATCCCCTTCACCTCGCATTGCGAGCACCATGTCGTGCCCTTCGTCGGCAAGGCGCATATCGCCTATTATCCCACAGGCGGCGTCGTCGGCCTCTCGAAGCTTGCGCGTCTCGTCGACGTCTTTGCGCGCCGCCTTCAGACCCAGGAGGCGATGACGGCGCAGATCGCAGGCGAGATCGAGACGCATCTCAATCCGCGCGGCGTCGCCGTGCTGGTCGAGGCGGAGCATATGTGCATGTCCATGCGCGGCGTGCTGAAACAGGG
Organism: Methylocystis echinoides; assembly: GCF_040687965.1. Taxonomy (NCBI): domain Bacteria; kingdom Pseudomonadati; phylum Pseudomonadota; class Alphaproteobacteria; order Hyphomicrobiales; family Methylocystaceae; genus Methylocystis; species Methylocystis echinoides. The sequence goes on along the minus strand of NZ_CP156084.1, from coordinate 98,723 downwards.
CTCGTCTACGGTAACGGTCCAGTTCTCGGGCGTCTTCCGCGACGATCCGGCCCAGCAGGCGCATTTCTACACGCTGCTGCGCGGCGCCCGTTGATGGACAAGGCGGCGCTGGAGGAGGGGACACAATTTGCGCCCCGTTTCGACGCGAGCGGCCTCATCGTCTGCGTGACGGTGGAGGCCGCGACGCGCGAGATTCTCATGGTCGCCTATATGAACCAGCTGGCGCTGGATAAGACCATCGAGACCGGCGTCGCCCATTACTGGTCCCGCTCGCGTAACGCGCTCTGGCGCAAGGGCGACACTTCCGGACAGGTGCAGCGAGTCGTGTCGCTTTCCGTGGACTGCGACCAGGACGCGCTCATGTTGACGGTCGAAGCCGGCGGCGACGGCAAGGCCTGCCATACCGGCCGCAAGTCGTGTTTCTATCGGCAGGTGACGACTGACGGCGGGCCGCGGCGATTGATTTTTACAGAGTAACGGCGCACGCCGGCTCTTCCTGCATCTGGTCCGCAGCGCCCAAAATAGGCGACGCTTGCTCGAGGCTTGACGGCTCTCGACGGAACCTGCGGCCTGCATAAGGTGTTTGGCCAAAGGTTAACCTCCTGGCCATTTTCGAGGCGCAGCCTCGCTCCCATATAAAATCAAAAAGATTGGCAGAGGGGACGACTGAGCAGGAATTATGTGATGTTATCGCTGCTACGACGCACGGACACTTCGATCACCAGCGAGTCGCGGGAAGTGACGAACGCCACGGAAACACCCGAAAGGGGCGGGCCCCCGGCTGTTTTGGGCGAGGATCGCGACACGCGCACACGGCCCCGCGGCCAGCCGCTGATCGGGCTGGCCCTCGGCGCGGGCGCAGCGCGAGGCTGGTCCCATATCGGCGTGCTGCGCGAACTGTCCGAGCAGGGAATTCATCCAGACATTGTCGCCGGCACGTCCATCGGCGCCGTGGTGGGCGGATGCTATGCCGCCGGCCGGCTGGATCAGATCGAGACCTTCGCGCGTTCGCTCACTCGGCGGCGCGTGTTCACCCTGATGGATCTTTCCTTTTCCGGCGCCAGCCTCATCACCGGCGAGCGGCTGAAGGCGGCGCTGGAGCAGGAGCTCGACTCCCTCAACATCGAGGATTTGCCAATCCCCTTCGCAGCTGTCGCGACGGAAGTCGGGACGGGTCACGAGGTCTGGCTGCAACGCGGCGGGCTGGCCCACGCCATCCGCGCCTCCTACGCGCTCCCCGGCATTTTCGAGCCGGTACGCGTGGGCGACCGCTGGCTTTTCGACGGCGCGCTGGTCAATCCTGTGCCGGTGACCGTCTGTCGCGCCCTCGGCGCGGAATTCGTCATTGCGGTCAACGTCACCGCCGACACGATGTATCGGGCGCGCGTCATTCGCGACGATCCGGCGGCGGCGAAGCGCGCGGCCGAGGCTGGGCCGTTTGGGGACAAGCCAGACATTTCTTTCGTGGATCGCATCCTGCCGCGCTATTTCGAGCGTCAGCCGGGCGATGCGCCGAACGTCGCGACGGCGATGATCGACGCTTTCAACATTATTCAGGACCGCATCCTGCGTTCGCGGCTAGCCGGCGATCCGCCGGACGCCACCATCACCGCGCGGATGGAGGATATTGGCATGTTCGATTTCCACAAGGCCGATCAGCTCATCAATGTCGGACGCTCCGCCGCGAAGCGCGCTTTGCCCAATATTTTCGCGCATATCCCCATTCCGGGCGCGACGGTCTGATTGCTCGACCGATCGCGTCTGCGACGCGATCGGGCCAGGCTTTCAAGTGGGCCTTCAAGCCTGGGCGATGTATTCGCGCATCGAGCGATGTTCTTCTTCGATGACGCGAATACGATATTTCACCACGTCGCCGATCGAGACAAGGCCCGTCAGACGGTCGTCCCGCATGACCGGAAGGTGGCGACGCCGTTCGAGCGTCATGGTCTGCATGGTGGTGTCGACCGTGTCGTTTTCGTGAGCCGTCACCGGCGCCTGCTGCATGTGGTTTGACACCGGCTCCTCGAGCGCCCGCGCCCCGCCGGTTGCAACGGCCGCCACGACGTCTCGTTCCGAGATCAGTCCAACGACCACGCCGCCGCCGTCGACGATAACCAGGGCGCCGATCCCGTGACGCATCAGCTCCTGGGTCACATGATGCAGGGTGACCGTCGGCGCCGCCGTCACGACATGCCGGCCTTTTTCAGAAAGAATCATTGCAACAGTCATCGCTTCCCTCCCTCGATCAGCCCGGCCCCTGCGCGCCGCGGCGGCGGCCCGGCGGCTGTTCAAGCGAAGGGCGCTAGACCTGCCGCCCCCAATGGTCGAAGGCGCCGAAGGTCAGGAGCCCGAAAACGAACCCTCCGAGATGCGCTTCCCAGGCGATCGGCTCGGACGAACCCATCGCCTCGGGGAAGGCGCCGAAGAGGAGGTTCGCGCCGAACCAGACGATCAGAAAAAGCATCGCCTGTCTGTTCTCGCGAAGCTGCGAAAGCGACGCGGTCCGCGCCCTTATCCCGCCAATAGAGTCGTAACCCAGCCGCGCGCCGGGGGTAAATGCAAAACGCACGATCGCCGCCATCGTTCCGGAGATCGCCGCCGAGGCGCCGACGACTGGAGTCGCGTCGAGGGCGTGCAGTAAAAAATGCAGCATCGCGCCAGCGACGGCGCAGGCGCCGAAAAACCAAAGAAAGCGGGCTCCGCCGAGACGGCGCGCGACGGGCGCGCCAAAAGCCGCGAGCGTGAGAGCGTTGATGAGAAGATGCGTCCACCCGCCGTGAAGAAAAGCATAGGTGATGGGCGTGACATAGACGAGCGGGCCGGCCCCGAGAAGGGTGGCGAACTCTTCGCGGCCCTGATCGAGGGGACTCGCGCCGAGCGCGGCAAGAACCCGTTGCGGGGCCAAAAGGAAACTCAGGCGCAAAGGGATGAAAGCGAAGGCGTCGTACAGGGAGTGGACGACGCTTGGCGGCGCGACCGCGACGAAAAGCTGAATGGCCGCCATGACGCCGAGGAGGGCGCTGATCACCCCCGGCAGATTGAGCATCTTCTCCCTGTCGTCGGCCACGTCTCTCTCCAGGCGGTCCCGCGCCAGCGCCCTGCCGCGCCTTGCCGCGACGCCGGCGCTGGAGCAACGCGCGTTGCAGACGCCAAGGAGAGGACAAGGGGAAGCGCCGGAGCAAACGCTCCCCCTCTTATCCGCGTCTTGTCGCTTAAGAAAGATGACTTCCCGAAAACAGTCAGCTTCGTCTTGGTTGAGACCTTCGAAGGAAGCGGAACTTCTCCCTGTCGCCGGCCCACGCGGCAAATCTCCCATAAGGCTAAGGTTTCGGCAAGAAAGAGATTGAGAAAAGGTTAACCCACGCCCATGGCACGCCGACTGCTGAACGTCGCGTAAGACGGGCGCTGTGGGGGCGCCCTGTTTCGATCTGGCGCAAGCCGCCGGTCACCGGGACGGGAAGAGATGAGACACCAGGTCAGCAAGGAGTTGTTCGCATATTGGAACAAGCTGAGAGGCGCGCGCGCCGCTCCCGATCGCGCGCATATCGATCCGGCCATGATACGCAACATCCTCGCTGACGCCTTCATCCTTGAGGTGGACGCGGAGGGCGCCTTTCCCTTCCGGTTTTCCGGGGCGCGCATCGATGCGCTCTGGCAGGCCGAGCAGAGAGGCGAGTCTTTTGTCGACTTGTGGCAGGAAAAGCATCGTCGCAGCGTATCCGCGACGCTGATGACCGCGATGGACGGCGTCACGCCCGTTATCGCCGGCGCGAGAACGAGCGTCGCCGCGGCAGAGCACCAGCTCGAACTCGAGCTGCTGCTACTGCCCTTGCGTCATTTCGGCAAGACCCATGCGCGCATGCTCGGCGCCCTGTCGCCAGCCCATCCGGCGGAGTGGCTCGGGGAAATGCGCGTGGACCCGCTGGAATTCCTTTCGATGCGCGTCCTGTTTCCGGGGTTCCTTCCTGGCGCCGTCCAGGCAGTTCAGCATGGGCAAACTCGGCCGCGTCTCGTTGTATATAATCAAAACAGATAGTATTATAGTCCGTCTTTTCTTCCGTCTGTAAGAATCCTTAAAGACGCTCGTGGTATCGTTCTGTAACTCGAGACGCAGATACGCGAAGACATGGCGGCCACCCAGCTTGAATACAATCAGTCCTGGAAGCTGCATGAAAGTCGACGGTTCCAGCGCGTGCCCGTCACTTTGTTCGGGCGCTGCATGCTGGAGTCACGGCGCGAATATCCCTGTCGGACGCTCGAGATGTCGCCGGGCGACATGACGCTGATGGCGCCGGTCCGGGCGGCCATCGGCGAAAAGGTCATTGTCTATCTCGACCAGATCGGCCGCTTCGCGGGCGTCGCCACCGACCATACGGAGGCGGGCTTTGCGCTGACGATGAATCTGTCGGCCGCGAAGCGCGACCGGCTCGCCGACCAGCTCACCTGGTTCGCCAACCGCCACGCCGTCAATCTTCCGGACGACCGCCGGCACGAGCGCATCGTTCCGATCATGCCGAGGACCCTTCTGCGGCTGCCCGACGGACAGGAGACCATTGTCAGGATCCGCGATCTGTCGCTCTCGGGCGTCGGCCTGGAGACTGAGGCGCGGCCTGATCCTGGCTTGCGCATCGTCGTCGGCGCGACTCCGGCCATTGTGGTGCGCCACTTCGCCGGCGGCATAGGGGCCGAGTTCGAGACGCCCTTCCGTCCCGGCGAGATTGACGAAGGCACGAGACTTTGAGGGCTGGTCAGCCGCCGCCAATGCCCTCGACGATGCGGCCGCTGCCGTCGCAGCGCGGGCATGGCGCGTCGAACCGGGCGCCTGTGTCCGGATCGGTCTTCTTGCCGGTTCCGTGGCATTCTGGGCAGACATCTTCTCCCGTCCCCGGCGCGCCGGGCGCCGGATCGTCCTCGGGAGTGCGTTGCCGGACGGGAGGTTTTGACGACATGGCTCTCGCGCCGTTCGACGGTAGAGCAGGGGAGATAGCGCGTTGTCGGCCCTCGGCGAGCGGCGCGACGTCCGCTCGCCTTCGGCGGGTCAGCGCTGATCGAGCGGCAGGCGCGCGAAGCGGGCGCGCCGCTCCAGGTCGATCAAGCGCGGCGGAAAGCGCCTGCAGACGGAGGGCCCGGGCCAGCCGTTCACTGGGCTGCGCCATGCCGGCGCATCGAAATCATGCCCGGCGTCGGGGCGTTGCGGAAGCGATCCTTCTGCTGTGACGCCGGCGGCCCGGATCGCATCACGGACGGACGACGGACGAAAATCCATGTTTCCCTCCAGACGGTCGTGGTGAAGAAAGCGGCGGCAAAAGCCTCCGACGCAGCGCCTATCTTTGCTCGAATTTTCTGATTATTCAAGGAGCTGATCGAAAACGGAACATCCCCGGGATCGGGGGGCGCAAATGAAAAGCGGCTTGTCCCCGGCTGGCGGAGACAAGCCGCATACCCCTGAAAACTGCCCCTGAAACCTTGCCGAGGCTAGCGCCTGACAAGGCCGTTCGCCAAGCTTGGCGTTTTACAGGAAGCGACATTCCTCTGCCACTGTCGCAGAAGTACAACTGTAGCTCGCACTACTGACTGGCTGGCGGCGAAACCGCGTCTTTGACGCATTTTCTCGTGAAGCTGGTCCGTGCGGCTCCGGCCAATTTCTTCTCGGCGGCGGCGGCCTCGCAGCCGCGGGTCGCGGCGTCACGCTCGCACTTCTTCATGAAGCTGTTGAGCGCGGCGCCAGCGAGCTTCTTCTCGGTCGCCCGGGCCGCACAATCGGGCGCGGCGGGCGCGGTCGTTTGAGCGGAAGCGCTCAAGTTGAAACTCAACGTTCCGACGGCGCATATCAGCGCAAGGGCAAATCTCGGCATTGGCGGTCTCCTTCCGAGCGAGGCCGGCCAACCCGCCAGCCCCAAGTTGTGGAGGCCTTACTTATCCTTGTCTGGCGCGGGAGCCGGACAATTGGACGCGAACGGCGACACGCCGGGCGTCGAGCAGGGTCCTCTGACATGAAAATTGGCGCCGCAGGCGCCGAGAGCGACCGCCAGAGCGACGATAAGCGCAGCTTTCAACATCGCGTTCGGGTGTCTCAGCAGGCCACCTTGACGCGCTGGTATCGGATGAATGTTCCCCAGTCGTCATAGATCGGCTGCCAGGCGGGACACAGACGCGCTCCGCGGCGGGAAGGGGGCGCGGCGTAATAAGGCTCCGCATATTGCTCTTGAGAAGCGACGGCTGCGCCAAGCATCGTCCCCAACGCCAGCCCGCCGATGGCGGCGCCGGCGACCGCGGCCCCGTTATTATACCCGTAGCCCCAGCCCCAGCCTGGACCCCAACCCCATTGGGCCGCGGCCGGCGTGGTTAGGGTGAGGCTCGACGCCAATCCCGCGGCGGCAAGCGAGAGCGAAACAATTTTACGAAGAGACGCCATGACATGACCCCGCTCAAAAAGAAAGCGGATACTATACGACGTTGGTCAAGGCTGAACAGCCCGCCTTACGCCTGGGCGCAAGGTCTGGCGTCTGTGACGCGTTGGTCGCTCACCGCGTCGCAAACTGCACGCTTAAGGACGTGCCGGCGCCGCGCGCCACCTCGAGCGAGCCGCCGAGCTGAGTGGCGAACGCCTCCATGATGCCCATCCCCAGCGAGCCCATCGGGTCGGCGCTCTCGAGCATGCCCGGGCCGTCGTCGCTGATTTGGAGAAGCAGACGCCCGGCGGCGTCCTTTGCGAGAGAGACATTGAAACGCGCGCCGAGCCCCTTTGAGAACACATGTTTCGCCGCGTTCAGGGCGGCCTCGTTCACCAGCAGGCTAATAGCCGTCATCTGATCGATGGAAAGCTCCGGCGCGCCTTTGATGTCGACCGTCGCCTTGACCGGCAGGTCTCGAAAGGCGTTCGCAAGCATTTCCCGCAACAGCGGCTCCAGGCCATTCCCATACGCCGTCCCGTCGTGAAGCCGCCGATGCAATTGCGACATCGCGATGATGCGCTCCTCGGCCTCGTTGAGAGTTTGAGCCGCGAGCACCGGATTGCGCAAATTGCGCTGGGCGTTTCGCAGTAACGCGACAACGAGCTGCAGATTATTGGCGACCCGATGCTGGAGCTCGCTGAACAAAGTTTCCTGCACGGCTTTCGCCAGCTCGACGCGCCGAACGGCCTCGCGCAGCCCCGCCACGAGAGCGACGATGAAGCCGCCAACCAGAAGAAAGCCGATAATCGCTCCAACGGTCGCCTTGTCTTTGAGTTCGAAAGAATCGAACGGTTCTAAGTAGAACCGCCATCCCGTGACGGCCGACAGGGCCAGGACGACCGCGCCCTGCCGCCAGCCGCAGATAAGCGTGGCCAGTGCAATCGCCGGATAGAAGGTGAGAAATTTCATCCCGCTCAGAACAGGGTCGAACAGGACGCGGACGCCGAGGCTCACGGCGAACAGCGCCAGCGCAATCGTCCAGCTAAGGGGCCCTTGCCGCTTGATCGACACCCGGCTGAGCTGATGCATCCAGGGCACTGCTTACCTCGGTTGGGACGAACGCGCGCCAGTCATTGCCTGGCTGCTTCATAACCGGAGAGCGCGCTCGCGAGTTCCAACGCTCAGAAGAAGCCATCCCGAATTGGGCGATTGCTGTGACGAAGCTCGCGGTTTCCCCGCGCATTTTCTCGCAGGAGTTTCAATTTCTTGCCGCGGCTTTCCGGAACGCCGCCGTAATGTAGCGGGTTATCGGCATAACTTAGGGGCGGTTGGCGGCGGCCGCGACCGGAAAAGGAAAAAGCAGCGTGCATACTGTTCGGCCCGACATATTCCATAAGGAAAAGGCGCGGGATCACCTGATCATTCAGCGTCAACTGGGCGCCGCGCTTCGGGAGTGTCTGAACACGATCGTCGCCGAGCCGGTCCCAGAGACCCTGACGCGCCTCATCCAGGCGCTGGATGTCGAAACCCGGCGCCCGGACGCCCAGAGCGGCGCCCTGTGCCGCGCGCCCCAGAAAGACCGCTAGATTGATCTGCGCCTGTCGTCGGGCTTTCCGTCCTCATGCACGGCGCCGAGCAGGTCTTTCATCGCCCGCCGCAGGCCGTGAAGCTGATCGATGAGGTGCAGGATGACGCCGACGCCGGGGTCGTTCACGCCCAAGTCTTTCTGCAGCTCCATAATCAGCCTGGCGCGCGCGAGGTCGATCTCGCTGTAATCGCGCTCGCCGGCGCTCTCCGCCGGGATGAGCCACGCTTCCGCGATCCACATCTTCAGCGTCACATGGTCGAGCGCGGCGTGTTGGAGAAACTCTTGCTCTTTCACGGCGCGTCACTCCATGTCCTGGCGCGGATTGTAGGGCGATGCTGGTTTCCAACTCGAAAGAAACGCCTCCAATTCGGGCTCCGGCTGCGTCGGCGCCATGACTTTGAGTCTGACGAGTTCATCGCCGCGCCGGTCCTTGCGGGCGACGCCCTTGCCCTTGAGACGAAGCACTGTGCCGGTATTCGATCCCTTGGGGATTTTCAACAGTACCTTGCCGCTGGGCGTCGCCGCCTTCACCTCCGCCCCCAACGCCGCCTCGGCGATGGTGATCGGCAAATCGAGCAGGATATCGTCGCCTTCTCTGGAAAAGAAATGGTGCGGACGAACGGCGATCTCGATCAGCGCGTCGCCGGCTTCTCCCTCTCCGGGCGACGGCGCGCCTTTGCCGCGCAGCCGCAGGATCTGTCCTTCTTCGATCCCTGCGGGGATCGTCACGTGCAGCGCGCCGCCCTGCGGCAGGGCGATTTCTTTTTGCGCGCCATTGACCGCGTCGAGAAAGTCGATCTCGAGCCGGTAGTGGAGATCGGGGCCGCGCGCACGTCGTGATTCCTGCGCCCGACGTCTCAACAGCTCGGCGAAGATATCGTCCTCGCTGAAGTCTGAATACGCCGCCTGCGATTCATACGGATGGCCGGAGGCCGCGGCGTAATCCCGATAGTATCTGTGCTGCGGCCGTTCCGCGCCCGTCGCGTCGATTTCGCCGGCGTCGTAACGACGGCGCTTCTCGGCGTCGGAAAGAAAGTCGTTCGCGCTCGAAACTTCTTTGAACCTTTCTTCGGCGTTCTTGTCGCCGGGGTTGAGATCCGGATGGAGCTTCTTTGCGAGCCGCAGATAGGCTTTCTTGATCTCGTCGGGCGAAGCGGTGCGGGCGACGCCCAGCGTCTCATAGGGGTCTTTCATAGTCGACGAGGATAAAGGCCGCCTGCGCGGGGTCAATGTTGGCGGTCGATCCTAAAGCCGCTTGAGCATGTTGTAGCCGAGGAGCCCGCCCAGCGCCGCGCCGGCGACGGCAGTGACGAGACCCGCCATTCCCGCGCCGGCAAGCCCGCCGAGGACCGCGCCGACGCCCGCAAAAATATAGTGGTTCGCTTTCTTCCGAGGGCTTTGGTTTGAATTGCTCATCACGCTCTCCGTCATCAAGCGGGCGCGGATGCGCCGCAACGCGCCCAGAAGAACGTTTTCGTCATGCGAAGGGTTGCAGGCCGCGGCGATTCCTCGCGCCCCGCTGCGCCGCGCGCCGTGACATACGACAGGTCCGAGGTTAGCATCGCGGCTGGACATGCGCCTTTCAAGGAAGTCGGCGATGACGGATATTTATGGCCGCTATCTCGCAGATATTTTTACAGAGCCATCCAACGTCGATCCTGACACGCTCGCCAACCTCGGCCCCTTGCGTCCAATGGCCGGCGCGTGGCGCGGCGAGAAAGGCGTGGACGTCAATCCGAAGGCTGAAGGGCCAGAGACGCAAATCTTCGTCGAGCGCTTGGAGCTGCAGCCGATCGACCCGCAAACCAACGGCCCACAGCTCTTCTACGGGCTGCGTTATCATCAGCATGTCGTAAAGCCCGGAGAGGTCGAGACCTACCACGACCAGATCGGCTACTGGCTGTGGGAGCCGGCGACCGGCGTGATCTTACAAACGCTGGCAATTCCACGCGGACAGATCGCCATGGCGGTCGGCAAGGCGACGCCGGACGCGAGGGAGTTCGAACTTGTCGCGTCGCGGGGTCTCACGACAAGTGGAATTTGCTCCAATCCATTTTTGGAATCGGCCTTTCGGACCGACGAATATCGCATCCGCGTCAAAATCAACGATGACGGGACGTGGAGCTACGATGAAACCACGCGGCTGATGCTCAAGGGCGAAAAGCTCTTCGAACACACGGACAAAAGTATGCTGTTCAAAATCGGCGAACCGACGCCGAACCCGCTGGCCGCGAGGAAATTCTAGGACACTGAAATCCGTGAGGTCGGCGCCGGGGGACCCACGAGCGCCGACCGAAACGATGTCAGAAGAAGAGCCCCAGGCAACCGCCCGCCAATCCCCCCACGACCGCGGCTGCGATGGTGTTCTGCAGGCCGCCAAGCGCCGCAGCCGCGAGGCCACCCATAATTACCGCGCCAACGCCCGCCATAATGTAGGTCGTCGAGGTGATTTCGAGTTCTTTGCTAGCCATTTCGTCATTCCTCTCATGATGCTGCGCCTTGTCCGGCGCTTTGCCCCAAAGGGAGACGCGCGCGTCATATTGACGCAGGCAAAGGCTAGCATGAATCGCGCTTCTGTCCAGCGGATTCCGACGAGCCTGCCTCAGGCTTGGAATAGCGGCCGCATCGTCGGGACGCCCCCCCGCCATTGCAACCTAGTGTGGCGCCCTGAGCACAGCCGTCGGCTATTTCAGAAACGATCGGAAATATCCTTCGATTGTGAAAAATGTCTCTGCCAACTTCTTCTAAGCTGCACTCCTGAAACAACAAAATGAGACTGATCTAATGAGACGAATGTTGATTTCGGCCGCAGTATCGGCGCTTGTCGCCGGCTCGGCTTTCGCCGCCGATCTTCCGTCCCGCAAGGGGCCGCCTGTTCTTCCGCCGCCGCCTCCGCCGCCCCCCATGTGGACCGGGTTCTACGTTGGCTTGAACGCCGGCGGCACTTGGGCCGCCTCAGGCAATATCACCAATACCGCTTTTGGCATCGTTCCCGGGCCAGGCGTCTTCCCCCAGCCTGTCTTGTCCGCGGAAGCGGCGGCGAGCGCTACGAGCTTCGTCAGCGGAAACAACAACGGCGGCTTCATCGGCGGCGGCCAGATCGGCTATAACTTCCAGTTCTACAATAACTTTATCGTAGGTCTCGAAGCCGATATCCAGGGCATCGCGGGGACTTCCGGCTCCAGAAGCTTCATTGCGACGACGCCATCGTCGTTCCCGGCCGGGACAGGCTCCACCTTCACCACGGTCGGACAGTTGCGCGGCAGTCTCGATTATCTCGGGACGGTTCGCGGCCGCCTTGGTTGGCTGTTCACTCCGACCCTGCTGGTCTACGGCACGGGGGGTTTCGCCTATGGCGGCGTGAGCGTGAATAACGCCTTCGTCACCAGCCACAGCTTCGGGGCGTTTTTGCCCTCGCCTCTGACGTCCTTTGGCGCGTCGTCCTTCGCGGACACGCGGACCGGCTGGACCGCCGGCGGCGGCCTCGAGTGGATGTTCTGGCCCAATTGGAGCGCCAAGGTCGAATATCTCTACTATGACCTCGGCAGAATCACCACCACCGCCTACGGCTTCGAGTCGGGCGCTAACACCGGCGGCGTGCAGTTGTGGGGCCTTGGCCTCCAGACCTCGGCGCGGGTCAACGGCAATATCGTCCGCGCCGGCGTGAACTATCACTTCAACTGGGGCGCTCCGGCCCCGGTCGTTGCAAAATACTGAAGCTATGCTGACTAAGCGAAGTTCAGCCTCGCTTCGTTTGGATCGGTAGAAGAAAGCACGGCCGCTGGCCGGCCAGATCAGTGACAAACCCCCGTCATTTTTGGCGGGGGTTTTTTTGGTTGGCGCGGTGGGCGGGGCTCGCGGCTTCTTGCTGCGGCGTCGTCCCGTTCGCGCGCGGCCAGACATCTCATGTCTTGAATGTCGCGTCCGAGCGTCCATGAGAATAATCGGCCTGTCGCGCCAGCACGAATAGCAGATCGCTCAAGCGATTCAGAAAGGTCAGAGATGTTGCTGGCGCAGCCGGCTCAACGAGACCAGCTATCGCGCGTTCGGCCCGGCGCGCAACTGCGCGCGCGAAATGGAGGCGGCAGCTCGCCTCGTCCGCGCCGGGATAAATGAATTCTCGAAGTTCAGGCAGCCTCTCGCTGATGCGGTCGATCTCGTCTTCGAGCGCGATGACCTCGGCGTCGGAGAAGGTCATCTCAATCGGCCGATCCTCTGCGCTGACGATAGCGCTGATCGTATAGAGCGCACGCTGCACTGAACGCAGCAGGTCATTCGCAGACGGATAGGCGAGACGCGCAAGCCCGACGCTCGCCGACAATTCGTCCAGGTCGCCGACGGCGCCAACGCGCGGGTCGAATTTCTCCGCACGACGGCCGGAAAACAGGCTCGTGGCGCCGCCGTCGCCTTTCCTGGTATAGAGCTTTGCAGTCATCGTGTTGCCTTCAATGGGAAAAAGGCTCGGAGCGCCAGCCTTCGCCAGGCGCTCCGCAATGTGCATCAGATGTGACGGGGCGCGAGCGTCGCCGCTCCCTCGGGCCTCGGCGTCAAGCCGGCGACGAGCGTCTTCACCGCGAGAAGACCGCCAAAGGCGCAGGCGTTGATGAGGAAAATCCGGGTCGCGACGGCCGGCGCAAAATCGTCGCCGCCCTCCAAGACGACGAGATCGATCAGGATCAGCGCGCCTTCATAGACGAGGAAAGCTGACAGGAACGCGGCGACGACGCCCAAGGGGCCAGACAACCGCCGATGCGCGAGACCGGCGGCTTCGCATGAGAGCGCAGCGATGACGCCGAGCGCGCCGCCCCAGGCGAAGGTCTCAGCGTCGAGAGGATAATGCATGAAGGCGAAGCCCCACGCCTGATTCGCAAGCCAGACCACGCCGGTCGCCACAAGCGCCTCGCGCCGCCCGAAGCACAGCGCGGCGATCGCCGCAAAGGCCGCGAGCGGAACCGCACAGGCGAAGCCGACGGTGAATAGGACGCTCGCGACCGCGAGCGCCGCGATCCCGATGGCGGGCCGCGAGAGGAAGCAAGGCAAATATCGTGCGCTCATGTCAGTCTCCTTGGTTTTGAGGATGACGATCAGTTGTCCTCGGCGAGGAGGAGCGATTCCGCCGGGTGAAGCGTTCGCGCCTATGCGCCGCGGCGCGCGGACCGGTCGATCGGGTCGGGTTCGGTGAGGCCGAACCATCGCGCCCGAAGCTTGTCCCACAGGGCGAGGCGCGACCAATCCGGCTCCTTGAGAAACCTGTCGGTCTCCGGATGGAGGAAGGGATTGGGCAACAGCACCGTGATCTGCTGCTCATTGGCTCCATTGAAGAGCTGTAAGCCCCAGGACATGGGCACGCAGGAGCGCCCGATCCGGCGATAGATTTCCGCCCGCGCCGTGCGTCTGTGTCGCGCCACCTCCGGCGGCGTCGGACGGCTTCGGGTTCCCTTGTGCTCTCCGATACACAGATGGAAATGCGGGACGCCGAAGGCGACCGTCAGATAGCCGTCAAGCATACCGATCCGCGTCGGCGGCCGATCGGTCTTCATCTCCCAGGCGGCGCCCTGAATGAGGATGCCGAATGTAATCTCTCGCCAATGGTTCTCGAAGAGGTCGCGCAGTAGTTCCTCGAGGCTTGCCGGATCCGTTGGCAGGGAGAACACGTCGAGCGGCGTTCCGTCCGGCTCGACCACTCGTGTTGGAGCATGTTCAGCAACCTCTGACATCACGTCCACCTTCTCTTCCTCTTCTTTGGCGCGCCGCTCACGAGAGGCGTAGCCGCATGTCACATTCAGAACGACGCTTTGATCGAACCGCGAAACGTCCGTGGGGCGCCGATGACGTTAAAATTGTAACCAGGCATGTTCCAACCCACCTGGATTGGATTCGTATAGGGCACGACGTAGCCGCCGGGATGGGCGTCGTCGAAGGCCTGCGGACCCAATCCGCCGGTAACGAAATAGGTCTTGTCGAGGAGATTGCTCACATTGAGCTGCGCGACGATCTTGAATTGGTCGAGGCTGAACTCATAGGCGCCGAACAGACCGACGAGGCCATAGCTTGGCGTCGACTGGCCATAGATATAGCTGGCGTCGTTTGCGGCATGAAAGAAGGGCAGATAGCCGGTGTAATCATAACGCGCCCCCACGCGCAGACCCTTCAGCTGACCTTCCTTGAACTCATAGGCCGAAGCCAGGGAGCCGACATTGCGAGGAACGAAGGGGATCGGCTGTCCGACGACGGGAACGCCGAGGTGCGTCGGATTTGATTTGGTGGTGATGGCGTCGGTGTTGGCGTAGGCGAGATTCAGGCTCCAGCCGGGTAGGATCTCGCCCTGAATGTCGAGTTCCGGTCCCTGCGAACGCCCCTGACCGACGAGCGTCACGTGGTTGAAGTCATAGGGGACGCCGATTGGAATATTGGTCTTGACCAGATGGTAATAGGCCGCCGTCGCCTGAAGCCTGTCGCCAAATAGCGATAACTTCAGTCCGGCTTCCTCTTGCGCGCCGGCGCTCGGCGGGGTCGGGTCGTTCGTGCCGTAGACCAGCTTGCCGTCGTAGTTCGGGCTGTATGATTCTGCATAATTTCCATAAAAACTGAGCCATTCCAGCGATCGCCACAAGACACCGACGCGCGGCGTAACCCTCTGGCTGACAAAGCGCGAGGTGCTGGCCATCGTGGCGACGTTGCACGGGATCGCAACGCCCGAACGCCAGTTCGACGAATACGGCCCGCAGAAATTCATATTGTCGGAGGCTCCGGTTCGGCTGTCGATATACTGCCAGCGGGCGCCGCCGAGCACGTGAAGGCCGAACGGCAGTTTGATCTGGTCCTGCAGATAGACGCCGTAATTGTCGGCGGATTGCCGTGTGGCGTTGTAGGGAACGAGCCCGCCGATGGGGGTCGGGAGATAGGGGGCGCCGAACATGGCGACCGTCCCGGGATACTGCGGGATCATGTTCTGACCGCTGAAGTTGTAACGATAGTAATCGGCTCCGGAAAGCAAAGTATGGCTGGCGTGTTCGCCGGTGTTGAAATGCCCGACGAGATTGATCGCCGTCGCATATTCCGCCTGTCTGTTGTCCGACGGATATGATCCGTAGTTCAGCAGGACATTGTTCGGCGAGTAGGTCTGATAGAAAGGAATGAAGTTGACCGAGGGCAGATAGCAGCTGGCGCTTCCCGGCGTTATGCAGTCTGAGATGGAGGTGGTTCCGCCATTGTTCTGCCAATTGGCATGCAAGAATTGCATGAACAGGGTCTGCTGGATCGACCAATCCTTGCTGAAGTCGTGATGCCAGGTCACCTCGCTGAAGTTTTGCTGCTGGGCGTATGGCGACTGCGGCCCCCAGTTGAAACTGCGCCCGAGCCACAGGGGCAAGAACATCCCGTAATAAGGAACGTAATACCAATCCTGATTCATATTGTTGTGCTGGAACTGCGTCGACGCTCTGATCCAGTTGCTGGCGTCGATGTTCCATCTGACGACCGGATTGACCATCATGTTTCTTGTGTAGTCGAAGCTGCGAAACGACCCGTCGTTCTCATAGGAGAGGATGAAGCGGTAGAGCAGATCCTTGTTGGAGGCGACCGGCCCGGTGGCGTCGACGACCGTGCGATAGGAGGCGTAGCTGCCGATCTGCTGCTGCACGGAGGCGGAAGGCTTCGCGAGCGGCCGCTTTGTGTTGATGTTGACGATGCCGCCGGGCTCCACCGCGCCGTAAAGGATGGCGGCAGGGCCTTTCAGCACCTCGACGCTCTCCACATTGGCCAGCTCGGCGCTGCTCGAGCCGGCGAAGTTGAGGCCGAAACTGTCGACCCGGAAACCGTCGCGGAAGTAGTTCTGCGTCTGAAAGCCGCGAATGATGATCTGTCGGAAGGAATTGCCCAGCGCCGCGTCGCCGCCGCCCGAGGTGGTCACGCCGCTGACGTTCTTCAACGCCTGGTCCAGCGTGATGGCCTGCTGGTCTTCGAGCATGCGCCGCGTGACCATCTTCGTCGTGACTGGCGTATTCATCACCGGCGTGTTGACCTTGGCGCCGAGCGACCCGATCGGCGCGGCATAGGACGCGGGATTGTTGCAGATGCCGTCGGCGCAAATTTCCCCGTTGTCGCCGGGACCGATTTCCGTGCCGCCGCCGTTGGCTTCCGCCTGTTGCCCGTCCGCGGTCGCCCCACTCGAAAAGGCGCTTCCCGCGCGCGTCCCGGTGGGCGTCGGCTTGCCGACTTCGATAACCGGAAGCGTCTCCCGGCCGAGCGCCGGCGAAACGAGGCCCGCGCAAAGGATGTAGGAAAGAAGGGACGGGCGACGGCGCGCGACGCCGTAAATGCCGCCATTGGCGGCGGTCGAGGAGAGAGTATGCATGAGCCGAGACTCGCAGCAACGTGGGCCGTCACTGCGAAAGGTCTTGTACTGCCGAATTAGCGCCTAAGGCGCGTGACGACAGTTTTGGACCGCCTCGGTGCACCCCGCCCGACGCTCTCGCGCGTGACCACGATCGATGGCAGGTCTCCTGGCTCGCGGGTCGCCGCCTTGAGCCGCCTTCCCAGGGTAAGTTCCCCAGTGGCTTTGTGGCTCTAAGGCTCGCCGCTTACAGTTGCGGGGGCAGCCTCGGCATAGCGCCGTCAGGCGCGCACCGAGTTCCCTTTTGATCCCCGAAGGGAACCATCGGCGGCAATAACGAAGCAGACCGAACACCATGTCAAGACATTTGTGGCCGGCCATAAAGGCGCCATCGCCGCGCGGCCATCTGATGCAGAGTCGTCGCCCTGCCGCGCAAACGGCGCCGATCGTCCCGTCCGCCGAGCTAGCAGACTTTCGCTGATTGACTCGAGAAATGTAGGACAGTTCGCGTTAAGTCCGATTTCCATCCCCGCTCGTGCAAGCGCCGGAGATCGGCGAAGCTCGCGCAGGGCATGCTCTGTCAAATATGCAAACGCCTCCTTTGCGCTGATGCGGCGAATTTCATCTCTGCAAAATCCCAGCGCACGCCAGCTTGGCTGGTCTGCACATCCTTTTCGAGACAATGACAAAGACTTTTGACGCAGGACTTGCCGTGCTAATCTGGAGTCCGTCCAGGGGTGTTTATGCAGCGAAGCTGGCTACGCCTTCTCGTCTGTGCCTTCGTCGTCGTCGCGGCTCTCGCGGCGGCGGGGACGAATGCGTTCGCCTCCCCGGACGCCCATCCCTGCGCAGAGATGGCTTTTGGCGACGGCGGGCATAATGGCCACGGCGACCATGGCGCGGTTCCAAGGCGCTGCGACTCGCTCGTCTGCGGCGCTGTTCAGTTAGCGCCTCTCGCCATCATCGGGAAAGCAATCGAGGTCCGCAGCTTCCGTGCGCCACCGCCGCGCGACGACGACGCGCGTCTTGGTTTCACCGGCCCACCCCATCTGCGACCTCCAATCTCCTGAACGCCGAGCAAATAGAGCCTCGGTTTTGAGGGCGCTGACCTGCGCTGCATCGTGCGTGCGCCCGCCTTTGGCGCCGAGATACCGTCCGTCACCGTGCTTCCGCTTGGAAGCAGGAGATCATTCTTATGAGCGCTTCTGTTTTGCGGCGAGTTGCAAGAGCTCTGCTTGGGTTGGGGCTTCTGTCGACTTCAACGCCCACGGTCGCAGACATCAGGGACTACGAGTTCAAGCTTGTCCGAGAGAAGGTCAAGAAGGGCCAAGCCGTCGTTGACGTTCGGCTGATTCATAAGCCCGACGATCGGGCGGTCTCGGATGCGGTTATCTTCGCCATGCGTCTGGATATGGCCCCCGATGACATGGAGCAGATGACGAGCGCGATTGAAGCGGTGAAAAGCCCCGAGCCTGGTCTCTACCGGTTCAAGGTCGATCTGACCGCTGAGGGACGCTGGCGAATCTCACTCGCGGCGAAAGTCCAGGGCGAGACGGAGACCCTGCAAGGCCGTCTGGTTTTACAGGCGACCCCATGACCATGCGCCGCCTCACTTTGCCAATGTTGATCGCCATTGCTACAGCGGCGTCGCCAGCCATCGGCGGCGAGCGCGAGGCGGCGCCCGGCTCTAGCGCAGAGAGCGTCGTGGGTTACGCGAGGCGTCTGAGCCCGGAATTAGCGGCGTCGATACTCGACGCAGACGCCGCGGCTCACCGGGTCGGCGCCGCCGGCGTGCAGCCGGACCCGACCGTCACTCTCCAGGCCTGGGACGTAAACAACAAGGGCGTCGGGCAGGTCTGGGTCGGCGCCGAGCAAACCTTCCGCTTGTGGGGCAAGACCGATCTCGAGAAAGGCATCGCGTCGGCCGACGCGGACGCGGCCCGGCGCCGGAGCGAAGCCATCGAACTCGATCTCGTCGCGCGCGTAAAGGCCGCTTACGCGCAATACAATGCGGCGCATCGCGCCGTCGAGCTTTCGAGGTCTCTCCAGCAAAGGGTCGATCAGCTCGCCGAGATTTTGCGCCTGCGTTACGGCGCAAGCTCGGTCAACCAGCAGGAGCTGATCGAGGCGGAGCTCCAAGCCGCCAACGCCGCAACGGACGTGGTCCGCCGGGAGGGAGAGGAAAAGTCTG
This sequence comes from Methylocystis echinoides, assembly GCF_040687965.1. Taxonomy (NCBI): domain Bacteria; kingdom Pseudomonadati; phylum Pseudomonadota; class Alphaproteobacteria; order Hyphomicrobiales; family Methylocystaceae; genus Methylocystis; species Methylocystis echinoides. Next base: position 80,214 of record NZ_CP156084.1, on the reverse strand, counting down.
CGGCTGCCCGGCTGAACGCTCTCATCGGGCGCAAGGCGCAGGCGCTGCTCGCCTCGCCCAAGGGGTTTGCGACATTGAAGACCAAGATGAGCCTCGCCGGCGTGCAAGAACTCGCGAGATCGCGCAACCCTCAGCTTGCGGCGACGCATGCGCAGGTGCGCTCGGCAACCGGGACGAAGGAACTCACCGACCTCAACTACTATCCGGACATTACCGCCGGCGCAAATTTGGTGCAGCGCCGGGATGGCGACACGAGCGGGATGTTCCTGCTGGGGTTTAAGGTGCCGCTCCAATATGAGGCGAAGGACGCCGAGCAGCGCGCCGCGAGCGCCAGTCTCGGCGCTGCGCAGGCTCGAAACGACGCTTTGGGAATCCGTATCGACGGCGAGGTGGCCGAAGCCTGGTTCCGTCTGGAGGCGATCCGCAAGGCCCTCAAGATCTTCGAGCAGCGCCAGCTGCCGCCGGCCAAGCTTTCTGTCGAGACGGCGCAGAAGGGGTTCGACGCCGGAACAACTGATCTTTCGACGCTGCTCGACTCTGAGCGACGGCTTCGCGCCGTTGAACTGGAGCTTCTCGCGCTCCGGGTCGAGGAGCAAAGCAAATACGCCGACCTCGAACGCCTCGCCGGAGGCCCCCTATGAAACGCGGTCCGCTCGTCTTCACTCTTGTCACGACGCTGCTGGCGCTCGGCGCGGCCGGCTATCTCGTCGCGCGCAGTCCGTGGTTGTGGCGTGGATCAAGCAACACGGCGACGCAGAGAACCGCGGGCGCGGGTCCGATAATCTATTACCGTGACCCAGATCGTCCGTTCTTCTCCGCCACCCCGAAGAAGAACGCCGCGGGCAAGGACTATGTCGGGGTCCGGGCGAGCGAAGACATCAATTTCGACGAAAAGCTCTCGGCCGCTGCGGAGCCTGCGCAGGAGCGATCGTCCGGCCGCCGAGTCCTGTATTACCGCAACCCTATGGGGCTGGCGGATACGTCGCCGGTCCCGAAGAAAGACCCCATGGGCATGGATTACGTGCCCGTCTACGAGGACGAGGCGCAGGATGCGCCGACGGTCGCGATAAGTCCCGGAAAGCTGCAAAGAACGGGTGTTCGCTCCGAGCAGGTCGAACGGCGGCCCATCGCCATCCCTGTGCGTGCGGCGGGGCGCGTCGATTTCGATCCGCGCCGGTCAGCGGTCGTCGCTCTCCGCTTCGAGGGCTTCATCGACTCCGTCCGGAAGGTCGCGGAGGGCGATTATGTTCGCAAGGGCCAATCGCTCATGCGCGTCTACGGGCCGGACCTGTCGAGCGCGGCCGCGGAATATGTTGCGGTGCTCAATTCAGGCCCGGCGGCGCGCGTCGAGGGCGCGCGTCGCCGCCTCGTCAATCTCGGACTAGACGATGCGACGATCGCCTCGATCGCGCGCAGCCGCCGCGTGCCGCGCGTCATCGACTGGCCCGCGCCGCAAGATGGACACGTCATCGAACGTGACGCCTTGAGCGGCATGCGGGCGGCCCCGGGCGAGACTCTGTTCCGGATTGTCGACCATAGTCTCGTCTGGGTTCTGGCGGATGTTCCTGAGCGGGACGTCTCTTCGATCAGGCCGGGGCAGACGGCGAGCATCCGCGTCCGCTCCTACCCGGACCGGCCCTTCAAAGGGCAGGTCGCCCTTGTCTATCCACATCTCAACATGGAAACACGTACGGCGCGCGTGCGTATCGAACTGCCCAATCCGGACGGGCTGCTGCTCGGCGACATGTTTGCCGATGTCGAGATCGAGGCCGCCGGCAAGCAGAAGGTTCTCGCCGTGCCCGAGAGCGCCGTCATCGACGCCGGCAAGAGGCAGGTCGTGATCCTCGACAAGGGTGAGGGGCGCTTCCAGCCGCGAGAGATCAAGATCGGTCGACGCGGGGAGGGCTTCGCCGAGATTACGAGCGGGATAGCGGAAGGCGACCGCGTGGTGACCGCCGCGAACTTCCTCATCGACGCGGAGAGCAATTTGAAGGCCGCCTTGCAGTCGCTCGAGCAAGGAGCCGCCAAATGATCGGGCGCCTCATTGCGTGGTCGGCGCGCAACTTGGTTCTGGTCTTTGTGGGGACGGTCTTCGCCATCGCCGCAGGCGTCTATTCGCTTCGAACTCTGCCGCTCGACGCCATTCCCGACCTCTCCGACGTGCAGGCGATCGTCTATACGGAATATCCGGGCCAGGCGCCGCAGGTGGTCGAGGACCAGGTCACCTATCCGCTCGCGAGCGCCATGCTCACCGTGCCGAGATCGAAGGTGGTGCGTGGCTTCTCCTTCTTCGGCGTCTCCTTCGTCTATGTGATTTTCGAGGACGGCGCCGACGTCTATTGGGCGCGCTCACGCGTCCTCGAATATTTGAGCTCGGCGACGAAGCGCCTGCCCGCCGGCGCGACGCCCGTGCTCGGCCCGGACGCGACGGGCGTGGGCTGGGTCTATCAATATGCGCTCATCGCGAAGGACATGACCCTCGCGGAGCTGCGCTCCTTGCAGGACTGGACCCTGCGCTATGGCCTCGCCAAGGCGGAAGGCGTGGCGGAGGTTGCGAGCGTTGGCGGCTTCGTGCGGCAGTACAACGTCGTCGTCGATCCTAATCGGTTGCGCGCCCTAAATATCCCGCTCTCGCGGATCAGGGAGGTCATCCGCGCCAATAATGCGGACGTCGGCGGGCGCACGGTGGAGCTCTCCGAGTTCGAGTTCATCATCCGCGGGCGGGGCTATCTGAAGGGAATTCCCGATCTCGAAAACATCGTTTTGAAAGCCGGCGGCGGGACGCCGCTCCTGCTGAAGGATGTGGCGCGGGTTGAGCTTGGTCCCGACGAGCGGCGCGGCGTCACCGAGCTGAATGGCGAGGGCGAGGTCGCCAGCGGCGTCGTGCTACAACGCTACGGGGCCAACGCGCTCACGGTCATCGATAACGTCAAGGCCGCTCTGGCGCAGATCGGGCCGAGCCTGCCGAAGGGCGTGGAGATCGTTCCGGTCTATGACCGCTCGGAGCTGATCCATGCGGCGATCGAAACTCTTCGCGAAACCCTCGCCGAAGAGAGCGTCATCGTCGCGCTGGTCTGCGTCGTCTTCCTCCTGCATTTCCGCAGCGCATTGGTCGCGATCATCATGCTGCCGGTCGGCGTGCTCATGGCCTTTGCGGCGATGAAGGCGCTGGGGCTGGGCTCGAACATCATGAGCCTCGGCGGCATCGCCATAGCGATCGGCGCCATGGTCGACGCCGCGATCGTCATGATCGAAAATGCGCACAAGCGGCTCGAGCGGGCGTCGCCATCCGAGTCGCGGATCAACATCCTGATCGACGCCGCGACCGAAGTGGGGCCCGCCCTCTTTTTCAGCCTGCTCATCATTACAGTTTCCTTCCTGCCGATCTTCACGCTCGAGTCTCAGGAGGGACGATTGTTCAGCCCGCTCGCCTTCACCAAGACCTTCGCCATGGCGGCGGCGGCGCTTCTGTCGGTGACGCTGGTTCCGGCGCTGATGGTCATCTTCGTGCGCGGCAAGATCGTCTCCGAAGAGCGCAACCCGATCAACCGGGCGTTGATCTACGTCTATCGCCCGATCATCCGTCTGGTCATGCGCGCCAAGATCCCGACGGTCCTTTTGGCGCTCGCCGTCCTCGGCGTCACCATCCTTCCGGCGCGCCAACTCGGCTCGGAGTTTATGCCGGCCCTGAACGAAGGGGCGCTGCTTTACATGCCAACGACCCTTCCCGGCCTCTCCGTGACGAAGGCCGCTCAACTCCTGCAAACGCAGGATCGGATCATCAAGTCGTTCCCCGAGGTGAAGTCGGCCTACGGCAAGGCGGGGCGCGCCTCGACCGCGACCGACCCTGCGCCGCTCGAAATGTTCGAGACGATCATCGACCTGAAGCCCAAGGATCAATGGCGGCCGGGGATGACGGTCGAGGGTCTTGTCGCAGAAATGGACAAGGCGCTGCAGTTCCCTGGCGTCTCCAACGCCTGGACGATGCCGATCCGAAATCGAATCGACATGCTGGCGACCGGCATCCGAACGCCGGTCGGCGTCAAAGTCATGGGGCGCGATCTGGGGCAGCTCGAAGCGCTCGCGCGTCAAATCGAGAAGGTCGTGAAAGGGGTTCGAGGCGCGTCCTCGGCCTACGCCGAGCGGGTGATGGGCGGTTATTATCTCGACGTCACGCCGGACCGGCCCGCGCTGGCGCGCTATGGCTTGATGATCGACGACGTGCAGGCGACCATTGCGACCGCGCTTGGCGGCGAAGTCGTCACGACGACCGTCGAAGGCCGCGAAAGATATGGCGTCAATGTGCGCTATCCCCGCGATTTCAGGTCGAGCCCGAGAGCGATCGCGAGCGACGTCCTGATCGCGCTACCCGGTGGAGGGACTGTGCCGCTGGGCGAAATCGCAAAGGTTGATCTTGTTCGAGGGCCGACCGCGATCCGGACGGAGAACGGGCAGCTTGCCGTTTACATTTACGTCGACGTCCGCGACCGCGACATCGGCGGTTTCGTGAAGGAGGCCCGCCAGGCTGTCTCAGAGGCGATCGAGTTTCCGCCGGGGGCCTACGCCGTCTGGAGCGGCCAGTTCGAGTATCTCGAACGCGCGGAAGGCCGGATGCGGGTCGTGGTTCCGGTGACGCTCTTCATCATCTTCCTGCTGCTCTACCTCAACTTCCGCACCATCACCGAGACGTTGATCGTCATGCTGTCGCTGCCTTTCGCCCTTGTCGGCGGCGTCTGGCTGATGTGGATGATGAACTTCAACATGTCTGTCGCCGTGGGGGTCGGTTTCATCGCGCTCGCCGGCGTGGCGGCCGAGACCGGCGTGGTCATGCTGATCTATCTCGACGCCGCCATGCGCGACGTTGCCGAAGACTGCGTGAGAGAAGGGAAGCCATTCACGAAGTCGGACCTTCACAAGGCCATCATGCTCGGCGCGGTCGAGCGCGTGAGACCCAAGATGATGACCGTCGTCGCGATCATGGCCGGACTCGTCCCTATTCTATGGAGCACGGGAGCGGGGTCCGAAGTCATGCAACGCATCGCCGTGCCGATGATCGGCGGCATGGCGTCGTCCACGCTCCTGACGCTCGTTGTTATTCCGGCGATTTACGCGCTGGTGAAGGCCGTGGGCTTACCGAGCGCGGCCACTGGCGCCTCGGGCAGTCTCGCAGGCGAAACACATCCTCGACAAGAGCAGGAGCGCACTCAGACGATCCCCGGGTAGGGCGGCATTTCTCGGGGTTTGCGAGGATCGATCTCCGTTCGTCGCAGGCGCAATGAATTTGCAACGACGCTGACCGAGGAGAGCGCCATGGCCGCCGCGGCGATCGTCGGCGAGAGCAGCAGGCCAAAAGCGGGATAAAGCGCCCCCGCGGCGAGCGGCACGCCCGCAGCGTTGTAGATGAATGCGAAGAAGAGGTTCTGGCGGATATTCCTCATCGTGGCGCGCGACAGGCGCCGCCCGCGCACAATGCCGCGAAGGTCGCCCTTGAGCAGCGTGACGCCGGCGCTCTCGATTGCGACATCCGTTCCTGTTCCCATGGCGATTCCGACGTCGGCGGCGGCGAGGGCGGGGGCGTCGTTAACGCCGTCGCCCGCCATGGCGACTATTCGCCCGGCTTGGCGGAGGCGGGTGACGACAGCGCTTTTGTCCTCGGGAAGGATTTCCGCTTCGACCTCTTGGATGCCCAATCGCCTCGCTACGGCGCGCGCCGACGTCCAATTGTCGCCGGTCAGCATGACAACCGATACGCCGTCGGCGAGAAGAGCTTCCAGCGCTTCTGGCGTGGTCCGCTTTATCGGATCTGCAATCGCGATCACGCCCGCCGCGCGCCCGTCGATCGCCACGAAAATCACTGTGGCGCCGTCCTCACGTAAGCGCTCGGCTTCATTGTCGAGCGCGCTTGTCTCGATACCGGTTTCATCCAGAAAGCGGCGATTGCCGATGACAACCGCTTGCGCGCCAACGCGGCCCTTAACGCCCTTGCCGACTGGCGAATCGAAATCCGACGCTTCGACAAGCGCCAGGCCGCGCTCTTTGGCGGTCTCGACGATCGCGTGCGCCAGCGGATGTTCGCTCCCTCGTTCGAGACTCGCGGCGGTCGTCAGAAGCTCGTTCTCGCCCAGCCCTGTAACCGTGTGAATGGCGGTGACGCTGGGCTTGCCCTCGGTCAGCGTGCCGGTCTTGTCGACGACAAGCGTATCGATCTTCTCGAACCGCTCCAGAGCCTCGGCGTTCTTGATCAGCACGCCGCATTGAGCGCCACGGCCGACGCCGACCATGACCGACATCGGCGTCGCAAGGCCGAGCGCGCAGGGACAGGCGATGATGAGAACGGAGACGGCCGCCACGAGTCCATAGCTCATCCTGGGCTCGGGACCCCAAACCGACCAGGCGGCGAAGGCGAGAACGGCGACAAGTATCACAAGCGGCACGAACCATCCGGACACCTGGTCCGCGAGGCGTTGAATTGGGGCGCGGCTACGCTGGGCGGCGGCGACCATGGCCACGATCCTCGACAACATCGTGTCGCTGCCGACTTTCTCCGCAAGCATAACGAAGCTGCCCGTCTGATTGAGCGTGCCGCCAATGACTTTGTCGCCGATATTTTTGGTCACCGGCATCGACTCGCCCGTAACCATTGATTCATCGACTGTGCTCCAGCCTTCGAGGATTGCGCCATCGACAGGCGTCTTCTCGCCGGGGCGGACCCTCAGCCGATCTCCGACATGCACCTGATCCAGCGCGACCTCTTCGTCTGATCCGTCCTCCTTGACCCGCTTCGCCTTGACGGGCGCAAGGTCGAGGAGTGCGCGGATCGCGCCGCCAGTCTGCTCCCTGGCCCTCAACTCCAGGACCTGCCCGAGCAGCACCAGCACGGTAATGACAGCCGCCGCCTCGAAATAGATCGGCGCGGCGCCATTGGCGTTGCGGAAGGCGGGCGGGAAAAGCGAGGGCGCGAAAGTCGCGACAACGCTATAGGCCCAGGCGACGCCGGTTCCCATGGCGATCAGCGTGAACATGTTCAGGTTGCGGGTCAGGAGGGACTGCGCCCCACGCACGAAGAAGGGCCATCCTCCCCACAGCACCACAGGGCTCGCCAGGGCGAATTGCGCCCAGTTGGAGAGCTGCGGCGCGACATAGCGATGGAGACCGAGGAAATGCCCGCCCATCTCCAGGATGAAAACGGGAACAGTCAGGGCCAGACCGATCCAGAAGCGCCTCGACATATCCCTGAGCTCGGCGTTTGGCGGCTCATCCGTCGTTGCGATCAGCGGCTCCAGGCTCATTCCGCAAATCGGGCAATTGCCCGGTCCAAGCTGCTGGATTTGCGGGTGCATGGGGCAGGTGTAGATGACGCCTTCGGCCGATTGTTGAGCCGGCGGCGCGGGGCTTGGCGCAGGGCGATGCCGCCGATGAGTTTCATGCTCGGGATGGTTCGGGTGATGGTCCTGTCTCATCGTCATTTTTCCCGATTAGCGACGAAGGCTCGATGAAAAGTATATTGGCGCTCAGGCGGAGGCGAGGCGGAACGCCATCACGTCGGCAATCACATGCTCGGCGCGTTCAAGAAGCGCTGTCAACGAAAGAGGCGGAGACGGGTTTCGCCGCTTCTGGACGAATAACGGCAGTCGCGGTCGGGCGAGCTGGGTTGAGCCGCGGGCGCCCGACACTCTCTCAATGCACGGGTTTCTGAAGACGCCGAGCCACGTCTCGCCAAATCAGGATCACGACGCAGGATCCCGTCGCCGAGCACAAGGCGCTCGCGGTGATCGAGCGCTAAAAGCAAGCGAATGATTTTTAATGTGTTTCTGAAGCGCATGGTCGGAGTGGCGGGATTCGAACCCACGACCCCTTGTCCCCCAGACAAGTGCGCTAACCGGGCTGCGCTACACTCCGACTGCGCGCCCTTATAGAGACGCGATCGCCCGCTGGCAACGGTCTAACGGCGCGTGACGTTGAGAAGGCGCCTGCATTCCTCGATTTCGGCAAGCGCGCGGCGCAAGAGCTCGGCCTGCTCGGTGTCCTCGAGGCGCGCCACCACGACGGGCGCGTTGAAGACGGGCGCGGGGACGGGCGGCGGATAGGCGGGCGCTTCTTCAGCGGGGAGAAAAAGCTCCGCTGCAGATGGGTCTGGCGGCTGCTCTGGCTGGGGCGGGTCGAGCGTCGACAGGTCGAAAAGCGTGGCCTCGCGAGGCTCGACGCGCGGCGCCTCGGTCGGGGACGGTGGGGCAGGGGCGGGCGCCCCGCCCGTCTGGCGCAGGCGCACGTCGGCGATGACCGCGTCGACTCCCTGTTCTTTGAGGATGCGCTGCACCCCCTTGATCGTATAGCCCTCGCGATAGAGCAGATGGCGAATCGCCTCGACCAGTTCGATGTCGCGCGGCCGGTAGAAGCGGCGGCCGCCGGCGCGCTTGACCGGATCGATTTCCTTGAAGCGGGTCTCCCAAAAGCGCAGCACATGCTGGGGCAGGTCGAGATGCTCCGCCACCTCGCCGATCGTGCGCAGCGCGGCGAAATCTTCCCTTGCTGTCGCGCCCTTGCCGGCCACCTGGCCCTCCGACTCACTCCGCAACGCGAACATTACCCGCAGCGTCAAATCCGTTCAGCCTCAAAAAACGTAAACGACCCGCCGGCTTCCCGCGAGGTGTGGACAAGACTTGCCCGCATCCCTTAAGTGCCGGGGGCAAAAAACACCGGGCGATCAGCTATGGAAGACTGGCTTCTCTTTCCCCATCCCGTGGCGGAGGTGCGGCATCACGCAACGGAGGAAAACGCCGTTGCCGTGCGCAACTGGCTGTGGATCGTCGCGGCTCTGGTCTTTCTCATGGTCCTCGTCGGGGGGGCGACGCGCCTCACCGAATCCGGCCTCTCCATCGTCGAATGGAAGCCCGTCACGGGCGTCATTCCGCCGCTCTCGGAGAAAGAATGGCTGGAGGCCTTCGAGGATTACAAAAAGATCCCGCAATACAAAGAGCTGTTCCCGGACATGGACCTCGCGGGGTTCCAGTACATCTACGCCTGGGAATGGGCGCACCGGCTGCTCGGCCGCCTGATCGGCGTGGTTTTCGCTGTCCCGCTCGTCTGGTTCTGGGCGACGCAGCGGCTTCCCGCTTCGGTGAAGCCCAAGCTCATCGGCATTCTCGCGCTGGGCGCGCTCCAGGGCGGGATCGGCTGGTGGATGGTTTCCTCGGGTCTGGTTCATCGCACCGAGGTCGCGCAGGAGCGGCTGGCGATCCATCTCGTCATCGCGGCGCTCATTTTCGCGTCATGCCTTTGGGTCGCGGGCGGCCTCGGGCCGCGCCGGGCGTCGAGCGCCCATGACGGGGCGGGGCGGCTCAAGGCGACCGGCCTCGCCATTCTGGCGCTGGTCTTCGTGCAGCTCTTCATGGGCGGCATTGTCGCGGGCCTGCGCGCCGGGCTCGTCGAAAACACCTGGCCGCTGATCGCCGGGACGTTCATTCCTTCGGCCGACGTCCTCTGGCCGAAGGACCCCTGGTGGTCCAACATTGTCGATACGCCCCTCACCGCGCAGTTCTTCCACCGGATGATCGCCTATGTGATCTTCGCGGCCGCGGCCTTCCACCTCGTCGATGCGGCGATGAATGCGGCCGGCGCGGCGCGCAAGGGCGCCGTCGTCCTGTTCGGCCATGTCGTGGCGCAGATTGCGCTCGGCGTCGCGACCCTGCTGCTGGTCGAGCCGCCCTTCACGGGAACGCCGCATCTCCTGTTGGCGCTGGCGCATCAGGCGATCGGCATGGCCGTCCTGGCCGTCGCGACGCTGCAGGCGCGCCGCCTCGTCGGCGATCTCGAAACCATTTGAGGCAAAGCGTGGAAAACCTTCCGTTTCTCAATCTGTCCGGCCCGGATTTTCTCAACGTCTTCGGGGTGCTGGTCATCATCGTCCTCGCCGCGGCCTGGCTCGTGATCCATTTTGCGGACCGCACCGACCGCCTCCCGCCGCCGCCTGTTCCCGAGAAGCCCGACGCCATCGAAATCGCCTTTCTTCAGGGTGGGGTGAACCAGGTTGTGCGCACCGTCATCTATGATTTGGTGCAGCGCGGCTACGCCGCCCTTGGCAAGGACGACAGGGTCATTCCGACCAGCAAGACGCCGGAGCCGGGCGAACTCGACCCGATTGAAACGCGCGTGCTGGGCCTGATCCAGGCCAAGCCGAAAGCGCATCAATTATTCGAGAATCGCTCCCAGCGCGACGCGCTGCTGAAGCTTTTGCAGCCCGTGCGGGCGCGGCTCGCCGCGCAGGACCTCCTCAAGCCGGAACCGGTCAAAATCTGGCGGCGGCGCGCGCAGATCGTCGGCACGCTGGCGCTTCTCGGCTTCGCCGGAGCGAAAATCTATGTGGCGGCGACGGCGGGACAGACGAATGTCTCCTACCTCGTCTTCCTGTGCATTGCCGCGATCCTGGCGCTTTTCGCGCTCGCTTATGTGCTCACGCGCAGCCACGCGAGCCGTCGCGGCCGCGCCTATCTCGAAGCGATGGAGCTCGCCTATCGGACGCGTCTCGACCACGCTCTCGTCGAGCTCGGCGCGTCGCGCGGCATGAGAGGCTTCGACGGCGCAGCGCTGTTTCTCATCGGCCTCTACGGATTCTCGGTGCTGAAAGGCACGCCGGACGCGGCCTTCGCCGAGCACTTCAAGCGTGCATCGGGCGACGGCGGCGGAAGCTGCGGGTCGAGCTGCGCCGGGTCTTGCGGCGACGGCAGCGGAGGGAGCTGTGGCGGAAATTGAAGCGCTCGGCTCGGGGCTCGGCTATCGGCCGCAGTTCCGCGCCGACCTTTTCGCCCATCGCTCGCAGGTCGACTTCCTCGAAATCATCGCCGACCATTATTTCGACGCCGCGCCGGAGAAGCTTGCTGAACTCGACCTTCTCCGCGCGCATTTTCCCATTGTCCCGCATGGTCTCGATCTGTCGATCGGGAGCGCGGATGGGATCGATCCGACCTATCTCGACAAATTCGCCGAGCTGATCGCGCGCATCGATCCGCCCTGGTGGAGCGAGCATCTGTGCTTCACGCGCGCGGGCGGCGTCGACATCGGCCATCTCGCCGCCTTGCCCTATACGCAGGAGGCGATCGACGTCGTCGCGCGCAATGTCGAAGCGGTTCGAAGACGCATCGCGGCGCCGCTGCTTCTCGAAAACATCACCACCGTCGTGCGCGCGCCCGGCGGCGAGATGGACGAGCCGGAATTTCTCGCACGCGTCCTCGACCGCACCGGCTGCGGCTGGCTTTGCGACGTCGCCAATCTCTATACGAACGCCGTCAATCAAGGCGTCGACCTCGACGCGACATTCGAACGATGGCCGTGGGATCGGCTGGTGCAACTTCATTACGCGGGCGGACGCTGGCGCAACGGCGTCTTGATCGACAGCCACGACTCGGCGACGAGCGCGGCCGTCTGGGACCTCTACGACCGCATCGTGGCGCGTGCGCCGGTCAAGGGCGTCATTCTCGAACGCGACGAGCGCTTGCCCCCATTCGCGGAGTTGCTCGCAGAAGTTGCGCGGGCGCGCGGCGCGCTCCAAGAGCATGGCCGATGGGGCTGAGCCAGACGCAGGCTTTGCTCGCGCGCCTCTTTACTGACGCGGGGCTACGGCGCGCTTTCTTCGATGCGCCGCAGGAGACCGCGCGCCGCTTCGGGTTGAGCGATCGCGAGGCGGCGTCGATGGCGGCGCTCGATCGGCGCGAGGTCGAGGATTTTGCGCAGAGCCTTCTCGGCAAGCGCGCGCTCGACGCCCGCAAGGCGCTGCCGCTGACGGCGAAGGCGTTGGGCGATGATTTCAACAGGCTGCTCTTCGAGGCTATCGAGGGGCCGCCGGCGCCGCAACGTCACCGCGCCGACGCCGCCGCGCTCACAAAGATCCTCCACGAGCGCCGGGCGGCGTTCGGATGGATCGCGGATCTTGCGCGCTATGAAATGGCCTTTGTCGCCGCCGCGCGGCCGGGCGCTTTCTTCCTGCTTCGCCGCTTCGCTTTTCCGGTCGACGACATTGCGCGTCAACTTGTGGCGGGAGCGCCAGTGGCGGCGACGCCGCGTCCGCGCCTCGGCTTCTGGCTGCGCGCGCCTGGCGGAAGGCTCTTTTGGCGATTGCTGTAGCCTTCGGCCGCGATCGCGCGTCGTAACGGAGCAGCGGCTTTCAGGACCGCCGCTCCCGGCTCGCACTGTCGGCGGACAAGGCGCTTCAGGCGCCCCGGCGATAGGCGTGCGGCATCTCGTGGCGGCGGTCGGCGACGACCTCGATGAGCCGTTCGGCGCCGCGGTCGCGCGCTTCCTGGCTCTGCGCCTTGGCAAGATCCTCGCTGGCGTCCTTGAACTGCGCTTCGGCTTCCTCGAGCTGCGCGCGCAGATCATTGAGGGAGGCGACGATATTGTCCCTTCGCGTGCGCGCGGCGCGGGCATAGGTCGGATAAGCGAAATGAGTGGGGTCGGCGATGTTGGCCCGCTGCTCTTCCGTGGCGATCTCGCGTTCGAGCTCATTGGCCATGCGGGTGAATTCGGCGATCATCGCATTGAGCTGAGCGACGCGCCGACGTTTTTCCTCGGCCTGGAAACGCTTCAGGCGGACCAACGTATCCCGCGATTTCATGTTTTCGACTCCGTTACGCCACACTCATAAAAAACAAACCGTTAATTCCGCGAGACGCGATTAATATGCCCGGAGCTGGTTGCTCTTTGGTTACCGCGCGCAAAATTTGCGCGCAGTGTGGCGCCAGTGCAAGAAAGAGTGCGAATTTCCTCTAAAAACAATTTGAAATACTTGAGCGTGGCCGTTAAAAATAACGCGTTTGCGGCGTTCTCGGCGTGGCGTCATGCGTGTTGCCGGACTGTGTCTCGTTTGTTGTGCGCTCCTCTTCGTCGTGCGACAGGCGCAGGGGGGCGCTTGGCTTTACCCTGCAGGGAAAGGCCAACTCATCACCACGATGGGGTTCGCACGCGCCCATAACGCGTATGACGCGTCGGGGCGGATCGTTTCGACGCAGCCCTATCGTAAGCTTGAGGCGCGCGCCTCTCTCGAACATGGGCTGACGGATTGGCTCACCCTCGTCAGCGAAGGGGACGCCATGAGTTTTCGCGGCGCGCCTGTTCCCTACGACGTGATCGAACTGCTGATCGCCGAGGCGAAGGCCGGACTGCCGCTCTATGCGCCGCCGCTTCAGGCGGTGACATATGAGGGGCTCGGCCTTGGCGCGGCGGGGGCGCGGCTGCGCCTCCTCGAGGCCGGCGATTATGTCCTTTCCGTCGAAGGGCGGTTGCGCGCCGCCTCGCCGCAGGCGCGTCGTTTCCTCGACATGCGCGGCCCCGTCCAGGTCGACGCGCGGCTATTGATGGGGCGGTCGTTCAGCCTCTTCGGCTTTTCGGGCTTTCTCGACGGACAGCTGGGCTTTCGCAGCCAGGGCCAGAACGGAAATGAGATCCGCGTGGATCTTACGGCGGGCCTTCGCCCCTTCGAGAGCCTCTTGCTGCTGGCGCAAAGCTTTACCGCCGTCGCCCCGGGCGCCGGCGCGACGACCGCCCTGTCGCAGCAGAAATTCCAGCTTTCCGCCGTGTATGACGTGTCCTCGTCTTTCTCGGTCCAGCTCGGCGGCGTTGCCGCGCCCGCCGGCGCCAATGCGCCGGTCGAGCGCGGCCTGATCACCGCCGTCTGGTGGCGCTATTGAGGTTAGCGCTCGGCGACCGAGATCGGCTCGATCATGACCTGGGCGAGGCCGGCGGACCGAAAGCCGAGGGCCTCCGCCGCGCTGGTCGAGACGTCGATGACCCGCCCGCCGCGGAAGGGCCCGCGATCATTGATGGTGACGACGACCGAACGGTTGTTGGTCAGATTGGTGACGCGCACCTGAGAGCCGAAGGGCAGGGTGCGATGGGCGGCGGTAAAGGCGCCGACATGAGCGCCGTTCGCGGTGCGCCGGCCAGAGTAATAGGAAGCCTTGCCAACCCAGGCCGCCTCGGCGTTGCAACTCAGCGCAACGAGCGCGGCGGCTCCAAACACAAAACGCTTCAACAGCACGCTCCTTTTGCGCGCACGCGGACTGCGCGCGCTTCCGGCGCTGGAGAGAGCCAGCGCGGCCGGAGCGGTAAGGGGAGGTTTTGGCGAAAGAGTGGCTGAGCGCGAGGATGCCCGCGACAAGCGCGGGCATGACGCTGCGAGCTCTTGAAATCATGGCCGGGCCTGTCCCGGCCATCCACGCTTCGTGCGCATCGGAAGCGCGGGGCTACGCTGCGGCGGCGCTCGCGGTCTGGGCGTGGACGTCGCGGCCGCCGTTCTTTTCCATAATGCTGACGGCGGTTTTTTCCTTGGCTTCGTCCCAGACGCGCGCCCAGAGCAGCAGGCCGCCATGGGACATTTGCGCCTTGACCCAGGTCGCCTCGGCCGAGCCGATCAGCTGGGCGAGGGTCGCGCCGATGACGCCGCCGCCGCCGCCGAGCGCCAGCGCCGCCGCGACCGCCGCGCCGAGCGTGCCGCCCGCCGCCAGGACCATGCCGGCGCCGCCGATGGCGCCGATATAAAAGAGCGCGCCGATCAGCCCCGCCTTGGCTTCGTTGCGCGCTTCTGGGTCGATATAGGCGCCGTGCGGCGCTTTCGGATCGCCATGCAGCTTCTCGGTCGTCACGCTTTCGTCGCCGACCGCCTCGCGAACCACTGTCTGGGGGGCGAGCACGCTGATCGTCGTCTGGTCGAAGCCGTCGGTGAGGAGATCGTCGATCGCCGACTGTAGCCGCTCGAGGTTGTCGAACACGCCGACAACCTCGCGCACCTCGCCGCGCTGCTCGGGGGTGAGAGCTTTTTGCGTTTCCATGTCCGGTGCTCCGCGAGCGCGGCGCGAGCGTAACGCTCCCGACCAACCGCGCTCCCGCTTTGTTAAAGGGAGCGGAGACGGCAGGGTTTCAAGGGGCCGCGGGGCGCACTTGCGGCGACGGCGCGCCGTCCTCATCTGAGGGGCCTGCGCAAAAAAAGCTTAGCCAGGGTCGCCCCAGCGACGGCGCGCAGAAATGAAAGGCGCGCTTATGAATTTGCTCGAGACCGTCTCCTCCGCGCTGGCCGCGAACCAGCTTCTCGCCGGCGGCGTCGGCACGCTGGCCTTTGGCGCGATCATGTATTTGTTGCGCGCGGTCCCGGAGCAGGCGCTCGACGTCATGGGGCGGACGCTCTGGACCAAGGTTTTCGTCGAGAGCCTGTCCAACGAATATCGCGACGTCGACGCCTTCATCGAAGGAAAAAGGCTCAACTTCTTCAGCCGATCGCTCGAGATCAAGGACGGAAGCCTGAAAACCGGCTTCGGCGGCGGCTGGGGGCTCTACGACGGCGTTCTGTTCAAATATTCGAAGACCAAAATCACGCAGGCGGTCGCGCCTTTCGAGACCATCACCGTCTCCTTCTTCACCCGCGACCGCGCCGTGGTCGAGCGCTTCATGCGCGACTGCAAGCCGGAGGAGCACCGCAACTCGATCAGCATTTCCGCCTTTTCCGCGACGGGGAGCGAAGGCGGCCTGCGCCGGCGCAAGCGCGGACTCGACACGGTGTTCGTGGATCAGGCGATAAAAGATCGTCTCGTCGCGCGCCTCAACTGGTTTCAGGGCGCCGAGGCGTGGCATTCGGCGCGCGGCATTCCCTGGAAGCTCGGCGTCGTGCTGCACGGCCCGCCGGGCACCGGCAAGACGAGCCTCATTCACGCGCTCGCCTCGGAATTCGGCTTCGACATAAAATACGTCAAATCCCTGCACGGCCTCGGCGCGGCCTTCAAGACCGGCTCGAAGAGCGACCTCTTCGTCATCGAGGACATCGACACGATGGCCGGCGGCTTGAGCCGCGACGCAGACAAGCCCGCCGAGGGCGCGCGCGGCGCGCCGCTGCATGAGATTTTGAATTCCATGGACGGCATGCAGACGCCGGACGGGCTGAAATTCATCGTGACGACGAACCATCTCGACAGGCTCGACCCGGCGATCGTGCGGCCGGGGCGCATCGACGAGGTGATTGAGGTCGGGCCGCTGTCGATCGAGAGCGCGCGGGCGATGTTCAAGGCGTTTTACGGGCGCGAGGGGATTGCAGACTATGCGCCGCGCACCGGCGCCGAGTTGCAGCAGATGTTTGCGACGATGCGCGCGGAGGAGGCGGAGGCGGAGTTGGCGCGCGCTGTGCGGGGCAGGGCGCGGGAGGCGGCGTGACGAGGCCGGCCCTTCGTCCTTTGAGACGCGTGCTTCGCACGCGCCTCAGGATGAGGGACCTTGTATTGTCAAAGCTTCTTGAATGCAACTTTGACAAGCAATCCTCATCCTGAGGAGCCCGCGGAGCGGGCGTCTCGAAGGGCGAGGGGTCATTGCCAATGCTGCTCGAAACCAGCCATGACAAGCCGTCCTCATCCTGAGGAGCCGCCGCAGGCGGCGCCTCGAAGGACGAGGACTGCGCGCCAGGCGTGATGACTTGCAATAATGCCAAGCTGTCGCCATCCTTGCGGGGGTGAGGAACGACATGCAGATCGACGGCGCGAGCGTTTATATCGTCCTGTGCGCAGATAACGCCTACTATACGGGATTGACGCGCAAGGCCGTTGAGACGCGCGTCAGCGAGCATAATCTCGGGATCAATGCCGAGTACACGACGCGGCGACGGCCCGTACGGCTCGTCTGGTCCGCGCATTTCGAGCGTTTAACCGACGCCATTGCGATGGAGCGGCAAATCAAGGGCTGGAGCCGCGCCAAGAAGGAAGCGCTCATCAAAGGCGATTACGACGCTTTGCCTGTGTTGGCGGCGCGGCGGAAGAAAGGTTGAGGGGGTCACGCTGGACGCCGGCCCCTCGTCCTTCGAGACGCCCGCTCCGCGGGCTCCTCAGGATGAGGGGCCTTGCATTGTCGAAGAGTACTGAAAGCAGTTCTGACAAGCAGTCCTCATCCTGAGGAACCGCCGCAGGCGGGGTCTCGAAGGAGGAAGACTGCCTGCGGTGCCGGAAGTTTGCAGGCGTCATCGAGAGTTCGTGGCCAATCGGGTCGGCCCCTCGTCCTTCGAGACGCCCGCTCCGCGGGCTCCTCAGGATGAGGGGCCTTTCGTTGCAAATGCTGCTCGAAACCAGCCATGACAAGCAGTCCTCATCCTGAGGAGCCGCCGCAGGCGGCGTCTCGAAGGACGAGGACTGCGCGCCAGGCGTAATGACTTGCAATAATGCCAAGCTGTCGCCATCCTTGCAGGGTTGAGGAACGACATGCAGATCGACGGCGCGAGCGTCTATATCGTCCTGTGCGCAGATAACGCCTACTACACGGGATTGACGCGCAAGGCCGTCGAGACGCGCGTCAGCGAGCATAATCTCGGGATCAATGCCGATTACACGACGCGGCGCCGGCCCGTACGGCTCGTCTGGTCCGCGCATTTCGAGCGTTTAACCGACGCCATTGCGATGGAGCGGCAAATCAAGGGCTGGAGCCGCGCCAAGAAGGGAGCGCTCATCAAAGGCGATTACGACGCTTTGCCTGTGTTGGCGGCGCGGCGGAAGAAAGGTTGAGGGGCCACGCTGGACGCCGGCCCCTCGTCCTTCGAGACGCCCGCTCCGCGGGCTCCTCAGGATGAGGGGCCTATCATTGTCGAGAGTACTGAAAGCAGTTCTGACAAGCAGTCCTCATGCTGAGGAGCCGCCGCAGGCGGCGTCTCGAAGGACGAGGACTGCGGCGCCAGCAGGTCGAAGATGTCGCCGAGGGCCTGCGCCAATCGGATCGGCCCCTCGCCCTTCGAGACGCCCGCTATGCGGGCTCCTCAGGATGAGGGGCCTTGCATTGTCGAAGAGCACTGAAAAGCAGTTCTGATAAGCAGTCCTCATCCTGAGGAGCCGCCGCAGGCGGCGTCTCGAAGGACGAGGACTGCGGCGCAAACCGGTCAGCCCCTCACGAACACCCCGTCGTGCTCCCGCACGTCTCACACTTCAAGCACGTCCCATTCCGCACGAGCGTAAAATTCGCGCACTCGGGACAGGCCTCGCCGACATAGCCCTTCATCCGCGCCTCCGCGCGTTTCTCCGCGACGCCCTGCACCGTCTTGGTCGGTTCGGTCCAGCCGAGCGAGGAGAGCGGCTCTTCCTCCACCATGCCCGGCGTTTCGCGCAGCGCGACGGCGCCGCCTTGCACCACCATCAGCCGGTCGGTCTTGGAGCGCAGCAGGCCGCGCGAGACGACTGAATTCGCCTCCGGCGCCTTGCCCTCGTGCTCGCCCTTGCCGAGCACGTCGTGGCCGATGTCGTCGGGCGAGACATGGGCGAGGTCGTTGCGGCCGAGATAGGAGACCGCGAGTTCGCGGAACACATAGTCGAGGATCGACGTCGCGTTCTTGATCGCGTCATTGCCCTGCACGGGACCCGCGGGCTCGAAGCGGGTGAAGGTGAAGGCGTCGACATATTCCTCGAGCGGCACGCCATATTGCAGGCCGAGCGAAATGGCGATGGCGAAATTGTTCATCAAGGAGCGGAACGCCGCGCCTTCCTTGTGCATGTCGATGAAGATTTCGCCCAGACGCCCGTCGGCGTATTCGCCGGTGCGCAGATAGACCTTGTGGCCGCCCACCGCCGCCTTCTGCGTATAGCCCTTGCGGCGATCGGGGAGTTTTTCGCGCTCGCGCACGAGCTGATGAATGACGCGCTCGACGATGCGCTCGGCGACATGGGCGGCGCGCGCCGGCATCGTCGCGGCGACGACTTCCTCCACAGCGTCCATGGCGTCGATGTCGTCGTCGCCCTGGATGAGCTGCGCCGACAGCGGCTGCGACAGTTTGGAGCCGTCGCGATAGAGCGCATTGGCCTTGAGGCCGAGGCGCCAGGACAGGAGATAGGCCTGTTCGCAATCCTCGACGCTCGCCTCATTCGGCATGTTGATGGTCTTGGAGATCGCGCCCGAAATGAAGGGCTGCGCCGCCGCCATCATGCGAATGTGGGAGTCGACGGAGAGATAGCGCTTGCCGGTGCGGCCGCAGGGATTGGCGCAGTCGAAGACGGCGTAATGTTCGCGCTTGAGGAAAGGCGCGCCTTCGAGCGTCATGGCGCCGCAGACATGCACATTCGCGGCCTCGATCTCCTGCCTCGAGAAGCCGAGATGCGCGAGCAGATCGAAGTTCCTGTCGTCCAATTGCTCGGGCGAGACCTTCAACACGCCCGTGAGGAAGTCCGGTCCCAGCGTCCATTTGTTGAAGACGAATTTGATGTCGAAGGCCGAGGGCAGCGCCGCTTCGATCGCCGCGAGCTTTTCGTCCGTGAAGCCCTTGCTGCGCAGCGACGCCGTGTTGACCGCGGGCGCATTGGCGAGCGAAGCGTGGCCGACGGCGTAAGCCTCGATCTCGGCGATCTCGCTTTCGCGATAGCCGAGCGCGCGCAGGCCCTCCGGCACGGCGCGGTTGACGATCTTCAGATAGCCCCCGCCGGCCAGTTTCTTGAATTTGACGAGCGCGAAGTCGGGCTCGATGCCGGTGGTGTCGCAATCCATCACGAGGCCGATCGTGCCCGTCGGCGCGATCACGGTGACCTGCGCGTTGCGATAGCCGTAGAGTTCGCCCTGCGCCAGCGCTTTGTCCCAGGCGGCGCCCGCGCGCTGCATGAGCACGGGATCGGGGCAGGCGGCGTAATCGAGCGGCACGGGCGAGGTGCTCAAGCACTCATAGCCGGCGCGCTCGCCATGGGCGGCGCGGCGGTGATTGCGGATGACGCGCAGCATCGCCTCGCGGTTCTCCAGGAAGCGCGCGAAGGGCCCGCGCTCCTTCGCCATTTCGGCGGAGGTCGCGTAGCAGACGCCCGTCATGATCGCCGACAGCGCGCCGGCGATGGCGCGGCCGGCCTCACTGTCATAGGCGACGCCGGACGACATCAAGAGCCCGCCGACATTGGCGAAGCCGAGGCCCAGCGTGCGGTAATCATAAGAGAGTTGCGCGATTTCCTTTGACGGGAACTGCGCCATCAGCACCGAGATTTCCAGCACGATCGTCCACAGCCGCACGGCGTGCTCGTAGGAATCGACGTCGATGCGCTTCGTCGCCGCGTCGCGGAACTGCAGCAGATTGAGCGACGCGAGGTTACAGGCCGTGTCGTCGAGGAACATATATTCCGAGCACGGATTGGAGGCGCGGATTTCGCCGCCCGCCGGGCAGGTGTGCCAGTCGTTGATCGTCGTGTGGAACTGAATGCCCGGATCGGCCGAAGCCCAGGCCGCATAGCCGATCTTGTCCCACAGCGCGCGGGCCTTCACGGTCTTCGCGACCTTGCCGTCGAGACGCTTAATCAAGCGCCAGTCGCCGTCATTCTCGACGGCGCGCAGGAATTCGTCCGTCACGCGAACGGAATTATTGGAGTTCTGTCCCGAAACGGTGAGATAGGCCTCGCTGTCCCAATCCGTATCATAGGTGTCGAAGGCGATGTCCTTGTAGCCCTGCTTGGCGAATTGGATCACGCGCTTGATGTAATTATCCGGAACCTCGCTTTTGCGCGCGAGCTTGATCTCGCGCTTCAAGGCCGGGTTCTTTTCCGGATTGAAGCAATCATCGCCCGGACCTTCGCAATTCACGCAGGCGCGCAGGATCGCCTTCAAATGCTTCTTGACGATCTTTGAGCCCGTGACGAGCGAGGCGACCTTCTCTTCTTCCTTCACCTTCCAGTCGATGAACTGCTCGATATCCGGATGGTCGATATCGACGACGACCATCTTCGCGGCGCGGCGCGTCGTGCCGCCCGACTTGATCGCGCCCGCGGCGCGGTCGCCGATCTTCAGGAAGGACATCAGGCCGGAGGAGGAGCCGCCGCCCGAAAGCTTTTCCTTCTCGCCACGCAGTTTGGAGAAATTGGTGCCGGTGCCGGAGCCGTATTTGAAGAGCCGCGCCTCGCGCACCCACAAATCCATGATGCCGCCGTCGTTGACGAGATCGTCCTCGATCGACTGGATGAAGCAGGCGTGCGGCTGCGGATGCTCATAAGACGACTTCGACTTCACCATTTTCCCGTTGGCGTAGTCGACATAGAAATGTCCCTGGCTCGGCCCGTCGACGCCATAGGCCCAATGCAGGCCGGTGTTGAACCATTGCGGCGAATTGGGCGCGGCCATTTGAGCGGCGAGCATGTAGCGCAATTCGTCGCTGAAGGCCTGGGCGTCTTCTTCCGTATCGAAATAGCCGCCCTTCCAGCCCCAATAGGTCCAGGCGCCGGCAAGGCGGTCGAAAACCTGCTTGGCGGAAGTTTCGGAACCGTAGCGCTGATCCTTCGGCAGTTGCGCCAGCGCCTCCGTATCTGCAATCGAGCGCCACAGGAAGGCGGGCAGGCTGTTCTCCTCGACGCGCTTCACGCGCGCCGGCACGCCGGCCTTGCGGAAATATTTCTGCGCCAGAACGTCGGCGGCGACCTGGCTCCACTGGGCCGGAACCTCGATATTGTCGAGCGAAAACACCACGGACCCGTCGGGATTGCGGATCTCGCTCTTCGTCGTCTTGAACTCAATAGACGCGTAAGGAGACTCGCCCGACTTGGTGTAGCGCCGCTCGATTTTCATTGTCTTCAATCTCCAAAAGGCGCGGGTCTATCGCCCGCGCGCAGCCGTTCGTCGGCCAAGCGACGGTGAATTTGCCACTCGCAACTCGAAAGAGGCGCGCCCTTCTGCGTGGCTGGAAGGGCCGCGCGGGGGGAAACGCCGAAACGGGATTACGCACAGGTCGACAGGCGCAAAGGCCCAGCTCTCGCTGGGCTCGACGATACGCCGCGTTACACGCCCGCCGCGCCATCTCCTGTGTCTCCAAACTGCGCGAGTCTCAGACAGTCGTCAAGATATTGTGTCGTTTATTAACAGGGAGACAATATGTGGAGAAGATGGTGAATATTGGGGACAAATCCAATAGCGAGCTCCGCCGAGGCTCGGCCAAGCGGCGAGATTCTGCAAGCCGACTTTTCTGCCGCGAGGGTCCTTTTCAGCGGCAGGTCGCCTCGGGCGCGGGTTTGAGCAGAAAGGCCCGATTCTCTGTGTTTTCAGGACTCAGATAGAGAAATGACGCCCCCTCCAGCGGCCCGGTCAGCTCGAGCCGCTCTCGGATGGTCAGAAGCAGGCCGGCGCCTTTCTGGGCGATCTCGAACACGCCGGAATCGTCTGTGGACAGCCGGCAGTTGCGCACGCCGTCCTCCTTTGTTTTGCACCGGCGCGTCTCGGCCGCCGAGAGCGCGGCGTTGCAGACGAGGCCGAGCTTCTCCCAATAGCAGGCGCCGATGGTGCTGAAGGCCATGTCGGCGGTGCGCATCACGAGCTGCGCGTCGGCGAGGATTTTGATCTTCTCGCCCGGCGTCTCTGGAACCGAGGTCTTGGTCACGGCGAGGGTGACCCGGCGGATGATCTGCCCCGGATGCGCCTCGAGCCAGGCGGCCTCGTAGCGACGCTCGTAGCAGCCCGAAAGCGGGATGACCTCCTCGGCCGCGGCGGGCCCCAAAACCATAAGAAACGTCGCCGCCAATAAGCCGCGCGGGCTGACAACCATTCATCGCCTCCTTCGACAATTGGCGCGAAACTAGAGAGCGGAGCCGTCGATGTCATCAGAAAGGCTTGGGAAAGGAGCTCCGCCCTTGACGCCGCCATCTTGGGCGCCCTTATGTGCGGGGCCGCCGCGCTGGCGGTCGTGAGAGAGGTTCAGGAGATTTTCCCATGTCCTTTGTGATTGCGCGCCGCGCTGTCGTCGTAGCGGCCCTGTCGCTTGTTTCCGCTGGGCTCGCCTCGGCGCCGGCCTTCGCGCATGGCCCCTCGCGCCAGAAGGTCGTCGAGAAGATCGAGATCGACGCGCCGGCCGACAAAGTCTGGGCCATCGTCGGCAATTTCCAGGACATGGGCTGGCATCCGGCGATCGCCAAGACCGAAGGGACGGGCGGCAGCGACGTCGGCGCCAAGCGCACGCTGACCCTCAAGGACGGCGGCAAGATCGAGGAATCGGTCACGAAATACGACGCTGCCGGCAAGTCGATCAGCTACAAGATCGACAATGTCGACGTGAAGGTCCTGCCGGTGAATAATTACGCCGCGACCATCACCGTCAAGGACGCAGGCGGCAAGAGCGAAGTCGAGTGGAAGGGCGCCTTCTACCGCGGCTTCATGAACAACGACCCACCGCCGGAGCTCACCGACGAGGCCGCCGTCAAGGCCGTCACCGCCGTCTACACGAGCGGGCTTCAGGCGCTCAAGGCCAAGGCCGAGGGCAAGTAAGAAGGAAACGGGAGAGGGGTCATGGCCGTGCTGGCGCGCCGCGCCTTTCTCCTCTCCGCCTGTGCGGCCCTTGTCGGCCTCCCCAGCGCCGCCAGGGCGGCGCATGCGGCCTCGGTGCTCAAGGTTGTCGAGGAAGGCGCGGTCGACGCGCCGCCTCAAAAAGTCTGGGCGATCCTGGGCGATTTCGCCCATGCCGATTGGCTTCCCGGCGTTTCGCGCGTCGAGGCCGAAGGCGGCAATACGCCCGACAAGGCGGTGCGGCGGCTCTTCATGTCCGACGGCGGCGTCGTCGCGGAACGGCTCACCCGCTGGGAGGCCGAAAAAATGATGATCGGCGTCCATCGCGAGGGCGATGACGTCAAGCGTCTGCCGGCCGTGAATTTCACCCATATTGCGACGCTGCGTCCGGGCGAAGGCGGCAAGACCATCGTCGAGTGGAAGGCGCGCTTCTATCGCGGCTATCCCAATCCCAACCCGCCGCCGGAGCTCAACGACGACGTCGCCATCGCCGCGGTGACGGCGTTGCTCCAAGCCAATCTTGCCGCGCTAAAAGCGAAGGTCGAGGCGCGGTAAGCCGCTTGTTCCGCGGGGGGAGAGGGTCAGGGTGAGGGGCATCAAGAATGCTGGGCCATGATTGCATCCGGACGCCCGCGCGCGCGAGGCTTTCTGGGGAAAATTCAGAGAGACCATGGGGTATTGATCCCTCCCCCTTGCGGGGAGGGTGGCGCGCGCAGCGCGCCGGGTGGGGGTCGTCCGATGGTTTTTCGTCTCGCAATGCAGCGAAGAAGGCCAGGCGGGCGCGTGCCGGATTACGGGCCCTTTTGTTTCTCTTCGCGCTTTCCACGCCAGCCCTGGCGGATGAAGCCTTCATCACCGCCCAGAGCGCGGACGCGGTCAATGTGGTCGATCTCGCCGCGATGAAGACCGTTGCGACGCTGCCGATCGGCGGCAAGCCGGCGGGCGTCGCCGTGACTCGCGATGGATCCCGCGTTTATGTCACGAGCCCCGACGGCCAGTTCATCACGTCGATAGACGCCCGCTCGCGCGCGGTCCTCAACAAGATCCCGCTCAAAGGCGCGCCGCTCGGCGTCGCCGTCTCGCCAGACGGCAAGCGCCTTTATACGACGCTGGCCTATGATCGCCTGCTCCTCGAAATCGATCCCGAGCGCGGCGTTGCCCGCGAGCTGAGCGTCGGGGCCATGGCGTCGGGAGTCGCAGTGACGCCCGACGGCACGACCGTCCTCGTGGCGGATCGCGACGACAACGGCCTGTCCGTCATCGACGCCGCCAGCCTGACGCGGGTTGCGACCATTCCGGTCGGCAGGCATCCGTTCGGCGTAACGATCGACGGGGCTGGCGCCCGCGCCTATACGGCCAATGTCGAATCGGACGACGTCAGCGTGATCGACATCGCCGCCCGCAAGGTCGTCGGCGTCCTCAAGACTGGCAGCCGGCCTTATACGGTGGCGCTGGCGGCGGGGCGGGTTTTCGTCGCGGACCAACATGCCGACGAAGTCAGCGTCTTCGACGCGGCGAGCCTCGCGCCGGCGGGCGCGGTCAAGGTGGGCGAATATCCCGAGGGAATCGCCGCGAGCGCCGACGAGAGCCGAGTTTATGTCGCGAGCTGGTTCTCGAACGAGCTTTGGGCGATCGACGCGCGGACCCTCAAGGTCGCCGGCAAGGCCGAGACGGGGGACGGGCCTCGGGCGTTCGGGGCGTTTGTTGCGACGACGAGATGACTGGACTTCGCGGCGCAGCGACGCCATAAGGGGCGCAAATACGCCGACGGAGCGGCGCGGCGGCGCGCCGCAAGCAAGAGGCCAAATCCGAAATGTCCTACATCGTCCGTTTCTTCACGTGGTGGAACAAAGCGACCCTCTCCACGGGCCTGTGGACGCTGCTCTATGGCGAGAAGGTCGGAACGGACGAGTTCGGCAATGTCTATTACCGCCGGCGCGGCGGCAAGAAGGACAAGGCGCTGGGGATCGAGCGCCGCTGGGTGATCTTCAACGGCTATTGTGAAGGCTCAGCCATTCCGCAGGGCTGGTACGGCTGGCTGCATCACACGGTAGATACGCCGCCCACGCAGGAAAACTATGCGCGCAAGGAGTGGGAGCTGCCGCATCAGCCCAATCTGACCGGCACGCCCTTGGCCTATCGCCCGCCGGGATCGCAGCTCTCGACCGGCGAGCGCACCCCCACGGGCGGCGATTACGTCGCCTGGAAGCCGGAGGGCTGAAAAGAGGCCTTTTGAGCTCCTTGGAAAGGCCTTTCTTCCCTGATTTACATGCGCCAGCCTTTTCCTTTGGCCGCAAAGCGCGGCGCGGTGATCTGATGGTCTCATCCTTGCGTAACGGCCTGGCGCTCGGCGCCTTCGCGGCAGCGATGCTCGGCGTCGCCCAGGCCGATCCGATTCGTCATCCGACGGCGGTCTTCGCCGGTCTCGACAAGACGACGGGCCGCATCATCAATTTCGACGTGGCGATCGACGAGACCGTGCAGTTCGGCTCGCTGAATGTGACGCCGCGCGTCTGCAACACTCGCCCGCAGACCGAAGCGCCGCAGACGACGAGCTTCGTCGAGGTGGACGAGCTTGTTGTGAAACAGGAGCGTCAGGCCAGGGCCGAGCTCAGGGAACAGGGCAAATCCGACGCCAAGCCGCCGGAAACCAAGCAGGAAGCCAAGCGCATTTTCTCCGGCTGGATGTTCGCATCCAGCCCTGGCCTGCACGGCGTCGAGCATCCGGTCTATGACGTGTGGCTGCTGGACTGCAAGGGCGGCAAGGAGATTGTCCCGCCGCCGGCCACGGCCGGCGCCGAGACTCCCGCACAGCCGGGGGCGGACGCCGCCGCGGCTGCGCAGCCCGACGCAGGGGCGCCGCCGCCGGAAGCAGGCAAGAAGAGGAAATCCCGCAAGGTCGAACCAAAGGCGCCGACCCCCGTTGAGAACGCCCCGATCGGCCCGGCCGATTCGGCGCCGCCGCAACCCGCCGTCGACGCCCAGCCGGCCCCTGACGCAGGGGCCGCCGACGCGCCCGCCCAGCCCGGGCCGCGGAAGAAAAAGCGCAAGCCCGCGGCCGTTCCGGCGGCACAGCCGGCCGCGCCGCAGGGCGGGGGCGGGTTTTTCCCGTTCTGACCGACGGTCCTAAAATCGGGATGAGAGGCTAATCCTCGAGCGCCGCCAGCGCCTGACGTCCGCTGACAGGGGCGTCCCGCCCCCATACGTCGTAATTCGCGTGCACGACGAGCGCTTCTTCGAGCGCGCGGTGGTAGGCGTCGCGCGAAATCTCGATCGCGCCGAGCGACGCCAGATGGCTGGTGATGAATTGGGTGTCGAGCAGCTGAAAGCCGCCCGCGCGCAGACGCGCGACCAGATGGGTCAGCGCGACCTTGGACGCGTCGCGCTCGCGGTGGAACATGCTCTCGCCAAAAAAGGCGCCGCGCAGCGCGACGCCGTAAAGCCCGCCAACGAGCTTCCCCTCCCGCCGGCATTCAACCGTATGGGCGAAGCCCATGTCGAACAATTCGCGATACAGGCGACGGATTTCGCCGTTGATCCAGGTCTTTTCGCGGTCGGGCGCCGGGGCGGCGCAAGCGTCGATAACAGCATCGAAATCGCGGTCGACCGTCACCTCGAATTTGTCGGAGCGAACCGTCTTGGCCAGAGAATGAGAGACGATAAAGGTATCGAGCGGAAAGATCGCGCGCTTTTCCGGATCGACCCAGAACAGTTGATCGTCCTCGGCGCTCTCCGCCATGGGGAAGAGGCCGATCGAATAGGCCCGCAGCAAAAGCTGCGGCGTGATGGCGAAAGGCGCGCCGGGTCGTGACATGAGGTCAAGTGTAGCGGCGATTGTGGCAGGCGCCACCCCCCTTTGGCGCAGAGCGCCGTCGCGACCTATTTATCGAGCGCGCATTTCGCCTTTTCGCCGCGCCATTCCAGAACGCCGTCGTCGCCCTTGTTCCAGAACTCGACGCGCTTCGCCGTATAGAGCGCGCCATCGGCTGAAAGGGCGTGTCTCGCGACGACCGTCTCGCCTTTGTAGGTCAGGCGCGCGCGGTCGGCCTGCGCGCCGAGGAAGACGACCGTCAGCTCTGCCGGCTCCTCCGAGACGCAGTCGAAGACAAAGGGGCCGCGAATGGCGCCTTTCGCCGCCGCGGGGCAGGCGGCGCCTGCGACGAGCGTTCCGATAAGCAGAGCAAGGATCGTGCGGCTTTCCACCTGTTCGATCTCCGTAGTCTACAGCGGCGTCAGAATCCCGGCTCGATTCCGCCCGTCGCCAGGAAATGCTCCAGCCAATGGATGTCATAAACGCCGTTTTGCACATCGGAGTTGCGCACGAGCGTGCGGAACAACGGCAGAGTCGTATCGATGCCGTCCACAATGAATTCGTCGAGCGTGCGGCGCAGGCGCATCAGCGCCTCGGTGCGGTTGCGGCCGTGCACGATCAGCTTGCCGATCAGCGAATCGTAATTCGGCGGGATCGAATAGCCCTGGTAGACCGCTGAATCGACCCGCACCCCGACGCCGCCCGGCGGATGGTAATAGGCGATGCGGCCGGGCGAGGGGCGGAAGGTCGTGGGGTGCTCGGCGTTCACCCGGCATTCGATCGCGTGGCCGTAGAAGACGACGTCTTCCTGCTTCATCGAAAGCGGCGAGCCGGCCGCAACTCTGATCTGCTCGCAGACGAGGTCGACGCCGGTGATCGATTCCGTCACCGGATGCTCGACCTGAATGCGCGTGTTCATCTCGATGAAGTAGAACTCGCCGTTCTCGTAGAGGAACTCGATCGTGCCGGCGCCGGCGTATTGCAGCTCGCGCATGGCCTTGGCGCAGACCTCGCCGATCTGGCGGCGCTGCGTATCGTTGAGCGCGGGGGAGGGGCTTTCCTCGAACACTTTCTGGTGGCGACGCTGCAAGGAGCAGTCGCGCTCGCCGAGATGGATCGCCTCGCCCCTGCCGTCGCCGAAAACTTGAATTTCGATATGCCGCGGCTTCTCGAGATATTTCTCGATATAGACCGTGTCGTCGCCGAAGGCGGCCTTCGCCTCGGTGCGCGCAGTGGCCATGGCGACGCCGAGATCATGCGCGTCGCGCGCGACTTTCATGCCGCGCCCGCCGCCGCCAGAGGCGGCCTTCACCAGAACCGGGAAGCCGATTTTCTGCCCAACTTTCAGCGCCTCCTTCTCGCCGAGCACCGGCCCGTCGGAGCCCGGCACGCAGGGAATGCCGAGGCGCCTGGCGGTGGCCTTGGCCTCGATCTTGTCGCCCATCAGTCGAATATGCTCCGACTTGGGGCCGATGAAAGTAATGTTGTGCTCTTCGAGAATCTCCGCGAAGCGCGCGTTTTCCGAAAGGAACCCATAGCCCGGATGCACGGCGTCCGCGCCCGTGATCTCACAGGCCGAGAGCAGGGCGGGGATGTTGAGATAAGACTCGCGCGCCGCCGGCGGTCCGATGCAGACGGACTCGTCGGCGAGCTTCACATGCATCGCGTCGGAGTCCGCAGTGGAATGGACGGCGACGGTCGAAATGCCGAGCTCTTTCGCGGCGCGCAGAATGCGGAGCGCGATTTCGCCGCGGTTGGCGATGAGAATTTTGTCGAACATTCCGACCCTTATTCGATCACGAGGAGCGGTTCGCCATATTCGACCGGCTGTCCGTCCTCGACCATGATGGCGGTCACGACGCCCGCTTTCGGCGCGACGATGTCGTTGAAGGTCTTCATCGCCTCGATCAGCAGCAGCTTGTCGCCAGCCGACACGCGCGCGCCGATCTCGACGAAGGGCTTGGCGTCCGGATTGGGCCGCAGATAGGCGGTGCCGACCATCGGCGACTTCACGGTCCCCGGATGATCGGCGAGCGACTCTTCCGCGGCCGGCGCGGGCGCAGAGGGCTTTGACGCCGGGGCGGGCGCAGGCCCCGGGGCGGCGAGAGGCGCTGGCGCATAGGCCTGGGCGACGGGAGGCGCGGCGATGGTGACGGTCGCGGGGATCGGCGGGGCCGGCGTGCGCGCGGCGCGGATGCGCAGATCGCCCTTTTCCACCTCGAATTCGGTCAGGTCGCTCGACGCCACCAGCTCGGCGATGGTTTGCAGCAGGGCCGGGTCGATCAGCGGCGCGGCGGCGGGGGCCGGACGGTCGGCGGAGCGGGGGGCCGGGGTGCGGCCGCGCGTGGCTTTGGAAGGCGTTTGTGCTTTGCGCGCCATGGGGGTCTCAGGTCTTTCTCAGATGCTTTCGAGAATGGCCTCGAGGGCCAGATCATAAGAGAGCGGGCCGAAGCCCGCGATGACTCCCCGCGCCGCCGGGGAAATGTAGGAATGATGTCGGAAGCTCTCCCGCGCGTGGACGTTGGAGAGATGCACCTCGATCACCGACGCCTGTGCGCCTTTGATCGCGTCATAAAGCGCAATGGACGTATGCGTCAGCGCCCCGGCGTTGAGGATGACGGGCGCGCCCGCCGCGCCCGCCTCCTGAATCCAGGTGACGAGGTCGCCTTCGCTGTTCGACTGTTTGAAGACGAGCGTCACGCCGCGCGCTTTGCAGCGCGCGTCGAGTCTCTCGCGAATATCGTCGAGGGTCGCCGTGCCATAGATGCCGGGTTCGCGCTTGCCGAGGAGGTTGAGATTCGGACCGTTGAGGACGTGTACGGCTGACATTTCGTTCCTGAAACGATCGACAAAAGCTCGAAAGCGCGGGGCGCTGTCTCTCTTAGCCTCATTATTGGCGCAAAGGAAGCCCGCCGCGTGCGGCGCAGCGGGTTCAGCACGAGGTCGAAATTCAGGCGCGCCCGCTCAGCAGGCGGTCTTGCCGCATTTGCGAATATTGTCCACCTTGACCTTGAGCTGCGCATAAGGAACGCCGCCGACGAAGGCCTCGTTGCCAATCACCCAGGAGGGCGTGCCGTCGAATTTGAGCTGTTCTGCGAGCGTCGCCACTTCCTTGAGCGCCGCCTGCGTCTCGGGGCTGTTGGCGTCCTTTTCGAGACGATCCATGTCGGCGCCGACTTCCTTCGCGGCGGCGAGCGCCTGCGCCTTGCCGATATGGCCGCGCGTCGCCAGCAGCTTCTTGTGAAACTCCCAGAACTTGTCGCTCGGGAGCTGCATGCGCGCGGCGGTCGCCACATGCGCGGCCTCGACCGAGTCGGGGCCGAGAATGGCGAAATCCTTGAGGACGACGCGCAGCTTGGGATCGCCCTCGATCAGCTTGGCGACCGACGCCAAGGCCTGTTTGCAGTAGCCGCAGTTGTAGTCGAAGAATTCGACGAGCGTGACGTCGCCGCTGGGATTCCCGACGACCGCCTGGTTCGCGGAGCGGGTGATCTTATCGCTCTGCTCGCCGATGACTTTCTCGCGCATGGCGACTTCCGCGGCGTCCTCTTTCTTCTTCAGCGCGTCGATCGCTTCGCGGATCACCTCTGGATTGGAGATGAGATAGTCATGAATGATCTTCTCGATTCCGGTCTTTTGCGACGCCGTGAAAGCGTCGGCGGCGCGCGACGTCGCGACGCCGGCCAGAGTGACGCCCGCAATGGCGGCGAGCGCAAGAGCGCGCCGGGCTGAAGCCAGGGAGAGGGGAAGGCGCATCTCTTTCTCCTTCGTGCGCAAAACGATTGTCCGGCGCTTCTATCAGACGCCCCCGCGCCTGTCATGGAGGGACGCGCGGCGGGCTCGCTTTGCGATCAGGGCAGGCCGGCGGGGGTCGGGTTGCGGACGCCGTCATTCACGAGCACGGAGCCGAGGCCGTAGTTGAAGCGCGCCTCGCCGAGCGTACGGAATTGCAGAGACACCATCACCGACTGATTGCGCGCGGGCAGGCCCGTATAGGCCTGCGGTTGATAGATCTGCGAATAATTGACCATCAGCGTCGCGCATTCGTCGTGATAGCCGACGCCCGCGCCGAGCGCGGCGACCGAGAAGACCGGCGCCGCGCCGATGAGATTGGTGCCGGTGTAGGTCGTAAAGACCGACGGGAGCGCGGTCAGCCCGTTGTAGAGATAACGGCTCATGTCGAAGGTGACGGTGCCGTTCAGGAAATAGTTCTTGGTCAGGTCGTAGCGGCCGGTCGCCGACATGCCCTGGCGCCGCACGTCGAAACCGATCGCCGGCTGCGACGCGTAATTGGCGTATTGGAGCTGGAAAGTAATCGGATCGAAATTGATCGTCGAGAACAGGTCGATGCGTTTGGCGACGAGGTTGTCCTTGTCGAAGCGCCCTTTGGCGATAAAGGTGACGAAGGAGGCCGGCGCGAAGGCGAAGCGTCCGACAATATCGGAAACGCGCGAGTTGAGCCCCGAGTCCAGGCCGACATTGGCGGCGTCCGCGGTGGCGTAGGAATTGGCCCCGGCGATCTGGCTCGACTGGCCGACCATGGCGTTGACGAAGCCGCCGTTGGCCAGCGACATCGTCGCCTGTCCGCCGTAATTCAGGCGCACGCCGGTCTCGAAGCGGTCGTAGCCGGAGAATTTGCTCCATTCGAACAGGGTCGAGTCGTCGAAGACGAGGCTCTGCGCGTCCATGTTGACGAGCGAGGGGATGGACGTCTGGTTCGGACGCGCCACGAGCTGAACGATCGGCTCGACGACGACGCCGCCGAGCGGGCTGCGCGCGAGCAACGGGTAGCGCCACTCGGCGCCCACGCCCGGCAGGGCCTGGCCACGGAAACGCTGGTCCTGGCCGTCGAAGAAGAAGCCCTGCGCATAATTCGGGATCGGCTGCCAGGAGTTGTTGTAGATCGGGAACAGGCCCTGGCGGTCGTAATCCAGATAGCTGCCGACGAAACGCGCGAAGGCGAAGCTCGTCCAGACGCCGCCGACAGGATCGATGACCTTCCGCTTCCAGGCGCCGCTCAGAGTCGCATGCTCATAATTGCCGCCGACGCCGCGCAGCAGGCACTGGCTGTTCGCGGGGATCGTGCTGCGCTGATAGAGCTGGCAGACGTTGTAGAGGCCGTAGACGGAGTCCAGCGTGCGCGGATTGATCGATTCGTAATTGGCGACATTGGCCGACGTGCTGGTCACATTGGCGTCGATCTCGACCTGACCGCCAATGCCGGCGGTGCGGGCGGGGTCGATGTCGAAGACGCGATTGTAATCGGTGACCGGATGGACCACCGGCTGCTGGGCCTGCACGTCGTTGGGCGACAGCACCTGGAAGTAATAGCCGCGCATGTCGACGAAGCTGCGCGGCCCCTGGCCGGTCAGGAAGATCGTCGACGAGGCTTCGCGGAAGAAATAGTTCTGCAGCAGATAATTGTACTGCTTGTAGTCCTGCAGGAAAAAGCGGTCCGACAGGGCGGTGATGTCCCAGCCGGCGCGCCAGCGGTCGTTGGGGGCGAATTCGCCCCTCGTCTGCAGCGCGCCGCGCCACTGGCGGTCGCCGGCGCCGTAGGGGGCGATCGCGAAGGCGCTCTGATCGCCGACATGCGTGCCTTCGGCGCGGAAGGTGAAGGCGCCGTTCTCGAACCGCTTGCGGAACTCGCCCGTGAGGAACGGCCCCTGCCGCGAGAAAACGGTCGGCGTGATGGTCAGATCGGCGTCCGGCGAAATCGCCCAGAAATAGGGCACCCCGAATCCGGCGCCGAGCTGGGAGCGGTAAGTGATAACCGGCGTGAGGAAGCCCGATTTGCGCTTCACCGTCGGATCGGCGGAGGACCAGAACGGGACATAGGCGACCGGCACGCCGAAGAGCTCGAAGGAGGCGTCCTCGTAGTAGATCGTCTTTTCCGCGTTGTCGTGGATGATCCGCTTTGCTTTGAGCTGCCAGGTGCGCGGCTTCGACGGGTCGTCCTTACACGCCTCGCAGGCCGTGTAAGCCCCCATCTCGAAGGTCGTAACGTCGTCGGCGCGCTCGGCGCGGGGCGAGCTGAAATGGGTGTTGTTGGCCGCGTCGACCTGCAGACTCTCGATGAAGCCGGTCTTGAAGTCGTCCGTCAGGTCGAATCGGTCGGCGCGCGCAATCGTGCCGTCCCGCTCCGTGAGCTGGGCGTGGCCCTCCGCATAGACGCGCGAGGTATTGCGGTCATAGACGACCCGGTCGGCCTCCAGCAGCCGTCCCTTATAAAGGATCTGGACCTTGCCCTCGGCGGTGACGACATTCCGTTTCTCGTCGTAGACCATCTCCTTGGCTTCGACGACCATGCGCGCGCCCGCGTCCTGCGGGGCGGCGGCCGCCGGCGTGGCAAGAACGCCCGCGCCCGTCGCGAGGGCGGCGGCGCTGGACATGAGAGCGGAGAGAGAGCGGAGGCGACGAGCGCGCATCAGCCGTCCTCCGAATAGAGTAAGGTAAGCGTGCCCAACATGCTCCCGACAAGCACCGGCGACCAGGCTGCCACGAGGGGACTGATCATTCCCGCGCCGCCGAGATCCGAAAGAACCTTCGTGACGATGTAGAGCACGAAGCCAGCGGCAACGCCACCGGAAAGGGTTTTTGCAACGCCGCCAAATCGAAAGAACCTTAACGAAAAGCTAGCCGAGACCAGAACCATGGCCACGAGCAGCAGAGGTCGCGCGAGAAGCGTCTGGAATTGCAGCCGGTAGCCGCTGGCGTCAAGCCCCGCTTCAGCCGTCCGGTCGGCGACGCCGGGCAGATCCCAGAACGGGGTGCCCTGTGGCGGCGTCGTGGCGGCGGCCGCCTGTTCGGGGGTGAGGTCGGTCGCGAGCAGATAGGAGCCGGCGAAGCGTTCAGGCTCGCCCGGCGCGCTGACCCTCGCCGATTCGAGCACCCAGACGCCGGGCTCGAGATGTCCCTTCACCGCCTGCACCCGCTCCACGAAACCGCCCGTCGGCGAATAGATGTTGACGCTGACAGCCGTCAGCTCCCGGCCGCCATTCGCGGTCTCCTGGGCGTAAAGCACCGCCGTGCCGTCGACCCCGTGCTGGCGCAGCCAGAGGCCGTGGTCGACTCGCACGCTGCCGGGCCGGCCGAACAGCTCGAACTCCATCTGGTCGGAGTGCTGCTTCATAATAGCGGAGAGCGGGTTGTAGATCGTCACCGAGACGACGCCGATCGTGAGCGCCGTGAGCGCCGGCGGCGTGACGAACTGCCAGACGGACATGCCGGCGGCGCGCGCGACGATCAGTTCGAGCTTGCGGGTTAAGTCGACGAAGGTCGCCATGGAGCCGAAGAGCACCGCGAAAGGAAGAATCATCTCCGCCGCGGCAGGGACCTTCATGGCTGTCATGAGCGCCACCGTGCCCGCCCCGGCGGCGGGATTGTCGCTCGCGCGCCGCAGCATCTCGACGAAGACCACGACGAAGGTCAGGCAAAAAATCGTGAAGAAGATAGCCAGAATCGTGCGCATGAAGCGCAGGGCGAAATAGCGCGTGATCGTCATGCCGATCATGGCCGCGTCCCCGCGACAGGGCCGGCCGGACCGAGCGGCGCGCAGCTTCGCGTCAACGTCCCCATCGGCCCTGGGCTACCCCTTTCCAAAAAAAGTACGGGCGCCGCCCGTTTAGAGATCGTTAAGAACTGGCTAGTCGTTTGCGCGGTCGCAGGCAAGCGCCGACGGCTCCCGGAGCGCGGCTCCAACACATTCATTTTCCAAGCGTTGCTTTTGGGCAACGGCGCATTTAGTCGTCGGATCGCGGCAATTTGGGGGCGCGAATTGACCCGCGCCCTTGGCCGCGATATTGCGCGCCCAATGTTCCTGTAGCGCGGCCACTCCCGACCGACCGCGTCCCCTGCGAGGCTGCTCATGTCGCTCAACGCCAAATTCGAGGTCCTCTCTTTCGACGACGCGGAAGCCGCGCTGCAGGCGCCGGAGGACGCCGGCCGGGCGCGCACCCTCGTCGTCTTCGTGGGAGCGGACCTCGCGCTCGGCGCCCGCGCCAAGGCGCTCGTCAAGGACGCCCAGGGCCAGATCGAGCGCGCCGCCGCCGCCGCCAAGTTCAAGGGCAAGGCTGGCTCCGCGCTGGAGATCTTTGCGCCTGTCGGCGTCTCGGCGAGCCGGCTGCTTTTATTGGGCGTCGGCCCCGGCAATTCCGACGAGTCCGACAAGCCGGCAAAGTTCGAGGGTTTTCTGGCGCTTGGCGGCCAGACGGCGGCCAAGCTCGGGCAGGGGGCCGCGGCGATCGTCCTGCTCGATCTGCCGGAGGCGCCGGCGGAGCCGGCGGAGGCCGCATCGCAATTCGCGCTCGGCGGTTGGCTGCGCGCCTATAAGTTCGACCAGTACAAGACAAAGAAGAAGGACGAGGACAAGGACGGCCCCGTCGAGATCAAGCTCGCCGTCGCCGACGCCGACAGCGCCCGCACGCTCATCGCGGCCGCCGGACAGGCCGCCGAGGCCGTGGTCCTGGCGCGCACGCTGGTCAACGAGCCAGCCAATGTGCTTTCGCCCGCTGAATTCGCCCGCCGCGCTTCTGAACTGATGAAGCTTGGCGTCGAGGTGGAGATCCTCGACGAAAAGGCCATGGCCGAGCTTGGCATGCGCGCGCTGCTCGGGGTCGGGCAGGGCTCGGAGAACGAGAGCCGGCTCGTCGTGCTGCGCTGGAACGGCGGCGCCGCCGACGCCGCCCCGGTCGCTTTCGTCGGCAAAGGCGTGGTCTTCGACACCGGCGGCATCTCCATCAAGCCGGCCGCCTCCATGGAGGATATGAAGGGCGACATGGCCGGGGCCGCCGCCGTCACGGGCGCGCTTTACGCCATCGCCGCGCGCAAGGCCAAGGCCAATGTCGTCGGCGTGCTCGGCCTCGTCGAGAACATGCCGGACGGCAAGGCCCAGCGTCCGGGCGACATCGTGAAGTCGATGTCCGGCCAGACGATCGAGGTCATCAACACGGACGCGGAAGGCCGTCTCGTGCTCGCCGACGCGCTCACCTATGTGATCGAGAAGCACAAGCCGGCGGCGATTGTCGATCTCGCCACGCTGACTGGGGCGATTCTCGTCGCGCTTGGGCAGGAATATGGCGGTCTTTTCTGCAACAACGACGAACTCGCCGAACGTCTGACCAAGGCCGGAACCGCGACCGGCGAGAAGCTCTGGCGCTTCCCGATGGGGCCGGCCTACGACAAGCTCATCGACTCGAAGTTCGCCGACATGAAGAACACCGGCGGGCGCCATGCGGGCTCGATCACCGCCGCGCAATTCCTTCAGCGCTTCGTCGGCAAGACGCCCTGGGCGCATCTCGACATCGCCGGCACGGGGATGGGCTCCCCCTCGAGCGACATCAACCAGAGCTGGGGCTCCGGCTGGGGCGTGCGTCTCCTCGACCGGCTCGTAAAGGATTATTACGAAGGCTGAGGGCGCCCGCGTAAGGCGCGACCCTGGCGACGGTGCGCATGCGGCTCTAGCGGGATGCTTTTCCGCTGGAGCGCGCGCCGCCGATTTTTATTTGAAAACCCTTCGCTCCGTCCCACCTAGGCGTTGTGTGACGCATAGGGAATTCGCGCATTCCCAGGATCGACCCGTGAATCGGGTTCGTGCGAAAGAGCGAAAGGAAACTCCCATGGAACGCAGCTTTGCAGCAAGGAGCTGGACGGCCGACACGGTGGCGAAAACCCTCGGCGTGATCTTCATCATCGTCGGCATCCTGGGCTTCTTCCCCAACCCGCTCGTGTCTTATCGTGGCTTCTTCGAAGTCAACACCTTCCACAACATCGTGCACATTGTGTCGGGCGGCATTCTGCTCGCCAGCCCCTACTACAATATGCCGGTAATGACGCTCCGGGTCTTCGGCGTCATTTATGCGATCGTTACGTTCCTCGGCTTCATTTCGCTCGGCTCGCTCGAGGCGATGGGCATGGCGGCGAACCAGCCGGACAATTGGCTGCATCTCGTTATCGCCCTCGTGCTGCTTTGGACAGGCTTCGCAATGACCGCCGAAGACACGGACCGCGTGACGACGGCGCATCTGTAGCGCGGGCGACAGCAAGCGCGCGCCGCAGTCTTTCGAGGCTGCGGCGCTTTCGTACCCGGGGAGGACGCCATGAGCGCGCTGCCGCGCGACGTCAAGACGGCGATTCAGGAATCCCTTCAGGAGAGCGGCGTCGGCCTGTCGCGGATCGTTATTGAGCTGCATGGCCAGGAAATCGCCGTCAAGGGCGCCGTCAATTCGGAGGAAGAGAAAGCGAAAGCCGAACAGGCGGTGGCGCGGCTCGCACGTCGCGCTCAGATCCGCTGCGATCTCGAAGTCGCGCTGATCTACGAGGCGGAGGAGGATATCGTCTACGAGGCGGGCATTGAATCCTTCCCGGCGAGCGATCCGCCCAGCTGGGCGTCGGGCTTCGGCAAGGCCTAGCGAGAGGGTCTTGCGCGCCGACGGGAGATTGGCCATCAAAGGTCTCGACGCCACCCCGGAGGGGCGCGACCATGGTCGAAATCTCTTTCTTCCATCTCAAGACCCGCCGCGTCGAAGACGCGCTGCCGACGCTACTCGAGCGCTCCCTGTCGCGCGGCTGGCGCGTCGCCGTGCAGGCCGCGAGCGAAGCGCGCATGCGCGCGCTCGACGACCATCTATGGGCTTATAGGCCAGAGAGCTTTCTGCCGCATGGGACGCGCGCCGACGCCTCTCCCGAAACCCAGCCTATTTATCTGACGACGACAGCCGAAAATCCCAACGCCGCCGACGTCCGGATCTTTCTCGAAGGCGTGCGAATCGCGCCCTGCCTGGAGAGCGCGGCGGCGCCTCGCCTGCGGGCGGTTCTGCTGTTCGACGGCGATGCGCCCGACGAATTGGAGAACGCCCGCGATCAGTGGCGCGAGCTGCGCGACGCCGGACAGACGCTCGTCTATCAGCAACAGGACGAGAGCGGCCGTTGGGTCGAGAAGGCGCGCGAACCGAAGGCCGCCTCATGAGCGGCGCCGATTTCGCCGACCGGCGCGCGAAAGCGCGCGCGCGTCTCGACGCCATCGATCCGCACAAGCGCGCCGGCGGCGCCGATGCTGATCCTTATCGACGCGAGTGGTTCGAGGCGGTTTATGAGCTTGCGGGCGATGATCCGGCCGGCGTGCCCTGGGCCGGGCTCGCGCCGCATCCCGCCCTGGCGCAGTGGCTGTCGGGGCGCACGCTTGCAGGTTTCCGCGCGCTCGACGTCGGCTGCGGGCTCGGCGACAACGCGGAAGCGCTCGCCGCAGCGGGCGCGCGGGTCACGGCGTTCGATCTCGCGCCGCGCGCCATCGACTGGGCGAAGCGGCGCTTTCCCGAGAGCAGCGTTGATTATTGCGTCGCCGATCTGTTCGACGCCCCGCCGGCCTGGCGCGGCGCCTTCGACCTCGTCCACGAACTCTACACCTTGCAGGCCTTGCCCTCGGCGCTTCTGCCCGCGGCCGCGCGCGCGCTTGCTTCTTTCGTTGCGCCCGGCGGCGCGTTGCTGGTCATCTCGCGGGCGCGGGACGACGACCAGACGATCGACGGGCCGCCCTGGCCCCTGATCCGCGCCAATATCGAAGCGCTCGCTGTCGACGGCCTGCGGGTGGCGACGCTCGAAGACGTTCCGGCGAGCGAGACCAGCGTCCGCCACTGGCGCGCCTTGTTTCGGCGTGAGGGCGACGGGTGAGCGCCCCGCTTCTCTCTATTGTCGACGTGAAGAAGAACTACGGCGCCGTCGCCGCGCTCGACGGCGTGTCTCTCGACGTCGGCGCCGGCGAGTTTTTCGCGCTGCTGGGGCCGTCCGGATGCGGCAAGACCACGCTCATGCGCTGCATCGCCGGTTTCGAGACGCCCGACAGCGGGCGCCTGACGCTGAAAGGCGAAGATCTCTCCGGCGTGCCGCCCTATCGGCGGCCCGTGAATATGATGTTCCAATCCTATGCGCTCTTTCCGCATCTCGACGTCTTCGAGAACGTCGCCTTCGGCCTGCGTCGCAAGGGCGAGTCGAAAGACGTGCTTCAGGCGCGCGTGAGCGAGCTTCTGGAAATGACGCAGCTCGCCTCTTTCGGCGCGCGGCGCATCAACGAGCTTTCGGGCGGCCAACGGCAGCGCGTTGCGCTGGCGCGGGCGCTCGCGCCGCGCCCGGCGCTGCTGCTGCTGGACGAGCCGCTCGGCGCGCTCGATCGCAAGCTCAGGGAAGAGACGCAATTCCAGCTCAAGGAAATCCAGCGCAAGACGCAAACGAGCTTTGTGATCGTCACCCACGATCAGGACGAGGCGCTCGCGCTCGCCGACCGCATCGCCGTGATGCGCGCCGGCAAAGTGGAGCAGATCGCCGCTCCGGAGGAGATTTACGAGAGACCCGCGACGCGTTTCGTCGCGGGCTTCGTCGGCGAGACGAATTTTATCGAGGGCGTAATTACGCGCGACGGCGCCGCCTTTTTCGAGACGGCGTTCGGCCGCCTCCCGCGCGAGGGATGCGCATTGCCGGACGGCGCGCGCGCCACGCTGAGCGTGCGGCCCGAGCGCATCGGCGTCTCGCGCAATGGCGCGGGCGTCGCCGGCCGAGTCGAGGACTTCGTCTTTCGCGGCGAATATACGCTGTTGCGCGTGCGCGTCGCGCCGGATGTGGCGCTGCGCGTCGGCGCCTATGAGGGCCGCTTCGCCATCGGCGACGAGGTGACGCTCGCCATTGCGCCCGACGCCGGCGTGCTCTTCGCGGAGGCGCGCTGAGCATGTCGCGCGGCAAAACTCCCCTCATCCTGAGGAGGCTGCGCAGCAGCCGTCTCGCCCTCATCCTGAGCAGGCTGCGCAGCAGCCGTCTCGCCCTCATCCTGAGGAGGCTGCGCAGCAGCCGTCTCGCCCTCATCCTGAGGAGGCTGCGCAGCAGCCGTCTCGCCCTCATCCTGAGGAGGCTGCGCAGCAGCCGTCTCGAAGGATCGCTGCGAGCCTCATCGCCGTCGCTTGAGCGTGCGGCTGCGAGGCAGGTGTCATGAAGCGCGGCCGCCTTTCGCTCTACCAGCGGCTGACGCTCGCGATCCCCTACCTCTGGATCGCCGCTTTCTTTCTCGCGCCGATGGCGCTCATCGCGAAAATTTCGCTGTCGCATTCGGCGCTGGCGCGACCGCCCTATGAGCCGCGCTTCCATCTCTCCGATACGGCTGCCGAGTTCTGGGCCAAGGCGCAGACGCTCACGCTCGAAAATTATCGCGCGCTGGTTTCCGACAGCCTCTATTTCGACGCCTATGTAACGTCGCTCTGGATCGCCGCCGTCTCGACCTTTGCGACGCTCCTCGTCGCCTATCCTTTTGCGCTGGCCATGACGCGCAGCCCGCGGGCGTGGCGGCCCTTTCTCATCGGCCTCGCCGCCGCGCCTTTCTGGACGAGCTTTCTCATCCGCGTCTACGCCTGGATCGCCTTGCTGAAGGACGAGGGGCTGATCAACACGGCGCTGATGGCGCTCGGCGTCATCGACGC
The DNA here is from genome assembly GCF_040687965.1 of Methylocystis echinoides. Taxonomy (NCBI): domain Bacteria; kingdom Pseudomonadati; phylum Pseudomonadota; class Alphaproteobacteria; order Hyphomicrobiales; family Methylocystaceae; genus Methylocystis; species Methylocystis echinoides. The sequence continues at coordinate 39,717 of NZ_CP156084.1, read as the reverse complement.
GCCGCTCGTCATCTTCGCCACCAAAAGCGCCGTGATCATCGGTATTGTCTATTCTTATCTGCCTTTCATGCTGCTGCCGATCTACGCGGCGCTCGAGGGACAGGACCCGAGCCTGCGCGAAGCGGCGGCCGATCTCGGCGCCACGCCGGCGCAGGTCTTTCTGCGCGTGACGCTGCCGCTCTCGCGCGACGGCGTCATCGCCGGGGCGCTGCTCGTCTTCATCCCGGCGGTCGGCGAGTTCGTCATTCCCGATCTGCTCGGCGGCTCGGACACGCTGATGATCGGCCGCACGCTGTGGAACGATTTCTTCGCCAATCATGATTGGCCGGCGGCGTCGGCGGCGGCCGTGGCGCTCGTCGCCATTCTGCTCGTTCCGCTTCTCTTGTGGGAGCGGGCGCGACTGTCGGAAGAGGAGGGGAGAAGGTGACCCGCTCCGCCAATGTCGCGCGCCTCGCGACGCTCGCCCTCGGCTTTGTGTTCCTTTACGCGCCGATCGTCATTCTGGCGGCCATGAGCTTCAACGCCTCGCGGCTCGTCTCGGTCTGGGGCGGCTTCTCGACCAAATGGTACGCGGCGCTTCTCGACAACGACCTGCTGATCGAATCGGCCAAGATCAGCTTCTCGGCGGCTCTCTTGTCGGGCGCGATCGCAACCTTTCTCGGCCTTCTGGCGGCGGTCGCGCTGGCGCGGTTCGGCGGCTTTCGCTCGCGCATGCTGTTTTTCGGGGCCGTGCACGCCCCGCTCGTGCTGCCCGAAGTGGTGCTGGGCCTCGCGCTGCTCTCCTGCTTCGTCGCGCTCGGCGTCGGACGCGGCTTCATGACGCTGGTCATCGGGCATGTGACGCTCACCATGTGCTTCACCACGGTGGCGCTGCTCGCGGCGTTGCGCGGCTGCGATCCGACGCTCGAAGAGGCGGCGATGGATCTCGGCGCCACACCGGCGCAGGCCTTCGTTCTGGTTGCGCTGCCCCAGATCCTCCCGGCGCTGGCGAGCGCCTTTCTGCTGGCGTTTACTCTCTCGCTCGACGACCTCGTCATCGCGAGCTTCGCCACGGGACCCGGGGCGACCACCCTGCCGATGCGCATTTATTCGCAGGTCAGGCTCGGCGTTTCGCCGCAAATCAACGCCATTTCGACCCTATTGCTCGGCGCCGTGGCGCTGGCGTTGGGCGTCTCGGCGCTTGTCATGCAGGCAGGCAGGCGCCGGGGATTGTGATTGGCGCACCGCGCGCCACATAGGGGGCATGGTTTCCCGCTGGTTCGCCTTTCTGCCGAATCTCATCACAATCGCGCGGCTGGTGCTGACGCCGGCGATCATCGCCATGATTACCGAGGCGCGATGGCAGGCCGCCTTTCTGATTTTCCTCGTCGCCGGCGCGTCGGACGCGCTCGACGGCTGGCTCGCCAAGACCTTTAACCTTCAGTCTGAGCTCGGGGCGGTGCTCGATCCGCTTGCGGACAAGGCGCTGCTCATCTCGATGTATGTCACGCTGGCGATCATGGGCCAGGCGCCGGTCTGGCTCGCCATTCTCATCGTCTCGCGCGACGCGCTGATTGTCGGCGGCGTGAGCGTGTCCTGGTTCGTTTCCCGGCCGATCAGGGTGCGGCCGCATATCGCGTCGAAAATCACCACCGCCGTCCAGCTTCTGCTCGCCGCCCTCATCTTGGGCGGCGCGGCCTATGGCTTCCGGCTGGAAGCGTTGGAAACGCTCCTCATCGGCAGCGTCGCCGCATTGACGCTCGCTTCCGCGACCGTCTATCTGTGGGTCTGGGTCCAGCATATGAGGCCTTGAGCCATGGCGAAGCAGGAGCAGGGGGGCGCCGTCCGTCGCCGGGCGGCGCGCAAGCCCATGGATTTGTCGTCGGCGGCGGCGCCCGTTGCGGCGGCTCCAGAAGCCCGGGTCGTGACGGTCAAATGGGCGGGCCTGAGCCTGGAGCGTCAGTTGATGCTCTGGGGCGTGTCGCTCCTGATCCTCGCCGTCATCCTCTACCTGCTCAGCCCGGTCCTGGCGCCTTTCGTGGCCGGCACCGCGCTCGGCTATCTGCTCGATCCGGTCGCCGACAGGCTGCAACGCTGGGGCGCGTCCCGACTCGGCGCGGCGCTGCTGCTGCTCTCGGGTTTCGTCGCCTTCGTCGTCACGGCGGTCGTCGTTCTGTTGCCGATCCTCACCCATCAGCTCGCGGGCTTCCTCACCGCGCTGCCAGGCTATCTGCAGACGCTCCACGGGCTCGTCCTCGACTGGAGCACGCGCTTTTCCAGCCAGTATTTCAAGGACTTTCTCGAAAAATACGGCCTCGGCGGCGCCGGCGCCAATCTCGACGTCGAGAAATATTTCAACGATCTCGTCTCCCAGAGCGCGGTCCTCGTCGGGGATTTCGTCAAGTCGCTGCTTCTGCGCGGCTATGCGCTCATCAATGTGATCTCGCTCATCGTCATCACGCCGGTCGTGGCCTTTTACATGCTGCTCGACTGGGATCACATGGTTCACATCATCGACGATCTCGTGCCGCCCCGCCATCGCGCCGATGTGCGGATGCTGGCGCGCGACATCAACCGCGCGCTCGCCGGCTTCGTGCGCGGCCAGTCGCTGGTGTGCCTTTTTCTCGGCGTCTGGTACGCCGTCGGTCTTTCCGCCATCGGGCTGAACTTCGGCTTTCTCATCGGCGTGATCTCCGGCGTGCTGAGCTTCGTTCCCTATGTCGGCTCGCTCACGGCCTTCGTGCTGTCCATCATCATCGCCATCGTGCAGGCCTGGCCGCAAATCAATTTGCCGATCGAAGCGGTGGCGATCGTCACCACCGGCCTGATCATGGACGGCTATGTGCTCTCGCCGCGCCTCGTCGGGGCCTCGGTCGGCCTGCATCCTGTCTGGATCATGTTCGCTTTGCTCGCGTTCGGCGCGCTGTTCGGCTTCACCGGGCTGATCGTCGCCGTGCCGGCCGCCGCCGCGCTGGGCGCCGTCATGCGCTTCCTTGCCGGACGCTATCGGGCGAGCGCACTCTATCGCGATCCGTCCTACGCCCGCGATCGGGCCTAAGTCATGGGCGAGGGCGGGCGCGGGCCCGCGCAGCTGCCGCTGGAGCTGCCGCTCGCCCCGCGCTTCGGACGATCCGATTTTCTCGCCGCGCCCTCGAATGCGGCGGCGCTCGCCATGGTCGAGCGCTGGCCGGACTGGCCCGATCGCATCTTGACGCTCATCGGGCCGCCAGGAAGCGGCAAGAGCCACCTGCTGGCGATCTTTGGCGACCGGGCGCAGGCGCTTGCGGCCGATCCCGCCAATCTGCCGTCCCTCGCGGCGCTTGCCGACGCCGCTCCCACGGCCATCGTCATCGACAGCCTCGAGAAGGTGCGGGAGGAGACGGCCTTGTTCCATCTGCTCAACTTCGCCGTCGAGCATCGCCTTTTCGTGCTGATGAGCGCGCGGCGGCCGCCGACCGCAGCGGAGATTGGACTGCCGGACCTTCTGTCACGCCTGCGTCGCGCGCCTGTGGTGGAGATCGGCGCGCCGGACGACGACCTGATGCGCGCGGTGCTCGACAAGCTGTTTCGCGACCGCCAACTCATCGTAGAGGCGCCGGCGCTTGCTTATGCGGCGTTGCGTCTGGAGCGGTCCCTGGACGCTGCGCGCGCTTTTGTCGCGGCCCTGGACCGCGAGGCGCTCGCCCGGCGACGACCGGTGACGCGGGCGTTGGCGGCTGAAGTCTTGGCGCGTTTCGCCGTTTCGGAGGGCGGGACCGAGGTTTGAACGAAGGCGCTTTTCCTCCTGCCGGCTTCGACGCCATTGTGGCAATATGGGCAAAACGGGACAGCGGGCATGACAGCCAACGTGAGAGACAATACGGCGCGCAGCGCGACCGAGATCGAGGCTGCCGCCATCGAGGTGATGGACCCTGCCGGCGAAATTCTGGAGCATCCGGAAGAGCTCGCGGTTTCGCCGCGCCGCTTCATCAACCGCGAGCTTTCCTGGCTCGAGTTCAACCGCCGCGTTCTGGAGGAGGCGTCCAACCGACGCCATCCGCTTCTCGAACAGCTCCGCTTCCTGTCGATTTCCGCCAACAACCTCGACGAGTTCTTCATGGTGCGCGTCGCGGGTCTGCGCGGGCAGATTCGCTCGGCGCTGACCGCGGTGTCTCAGGACGGACTGACGCCCACCGAACAACTGGCCAAGATCAATGAGCGCGTCGTGCTGCTCACCAATGAGCAGTTACGGCGCTGGCGCGAACTGCGCCGCGAGATCGAGGAGGTGGGCATCGGCATTGTCGAACCCGCCGACGTCTCCAAGGCGGATCGCGAGTGGCTGGAGGACCACTTCCTCAACCGCATCTTCCCGGTCCTGACGCCGCTCGCCGTCGATCCGGCGCATCCTTTCCCGTTTATCCCCAATCTCGGCTTCACGCTGGCGCTGGAGCTGGTGCGGCCCGGAGACCGCAAGACGCTTCAGGCGCTGGTGCGATTGCCCCCTAAGATCGAACGCTTCGTGCATCTCCCCAATTCCGGCGGCGGGCGCGAGCGCTTCATGCTGCTCGAAACCCTGATCGCGATGAACGCGCAGCGGCTGTTTCCCGGCTATCTCTTACGCGGGCAGGGGCTCTTTCGCGTCATTCGCGACAGCGATCTCGAAGTCGAGGAAGAGGCCGAAGATCTCGTGCTCTTCTTCGAGACCGCCTTGAAGCGGCGCCGCCGCGGCTCGGTCATCCGGCTCGAAGTCGCCGCCGACATGCCGGAATCGCTGCGCGCCCTCGTTGCGGACGAACTGGAAGTCGAGCCGAACGAGACTTTCGAAATCGACGGCATGCTGGCCTTGAACGATCTTTCCGAACTCGTCGCGCTCGATCGGCCGGACCTCAAGTTCAAGCCCTATAATCCGCGCTTCCCCGAGCGCGTGCGCGACAATGGCGGCGACTGTTTCCTCGCCATCAAGCAGAAGGACCTCGCGGTCCATCACCCGTACGAATCCTTCGACGTCGTGATTCAATTTCTGCAGCAGGCGGCGCGCGATCCCAATGTCGTCGCGATCAAGCAGACGCTCTATCGCACCTCCAACAACAGCCCCATCGTGCGCGCGCTGGTCGAGGCCGCCGAGGCCGGCAAATCCGTCACCGCGCTCGTCGAGCTGAAGGCGCGCTTCGACGAGGAGGCCAATATCCGCTGGGCGCGCGATCTCGAGCGCGCCGGCGCGCAGGTCGTGTTCGGCTTCATCGAACTCAAGACGCACGCCAAGCTTTCCATGGTCGTGCGTCGCGAAGGCTCGGGGCTCGCCACCTACTGTCATATCGGCACGGGCAATTATCATCCGGTGACGGCGCGGGTTTATACGGATATCTCGCTCTTTACCGCCGATCCGGCGATCGGCCGCGACGTGTCGCGCATCTTCAACTACATCACCGGCTATGCGGAACCCGCCGGCCTCGAGCGCATGTCGGTGTCGCCGATTTCGCTGAAGAAAAAGCTCCTCGAGCATATCGAGCAGGAGAAAGAATCCGTCAAAGCGGGCAAGCCCGGCGCGATCTGGCTGAAATGCAATGCGCTGGTCGATCCCGAGATCATCGACGCGCTTTATGGCGCGTCGCAGGCCGGCGTCTCCATCGATTGCGTCGTGCGCGGCATTTGCTGTCTGCGGCCGGGCGTGAAGGGACTGTCTGAAAACATCCGCGTCAAGTCGATCGTCGGACGCTTTCTCGAACATGCGCGCGTCTACGCCTTCGGCGGCGGCCATTCGCTGCCGCATCCGCGCGCGCATGTTTATATTTCTTCCGCCGATCTGATGCCGCGCAATCTCGACCGTCGCGTCGAGGTGCTGCTGCCGATCGTCAATCCGACCGTGCATCAGCAATTGCTCGATCAGATCATGCTCGCCAATCTCATGGACAATGAGCAGAGCTATCGCGTCCTGCCCGATGGCTCCTCGCAGCGCATCACGCCGGACGAGGGCGTCGAGCGGTTCAACGCCCATCAATACTTCATGACGCATCCGAGCCTGTCGGGACGCGGCAAATCCTTGAAAGAATCGCGCCCGCGTTCGCTCCTGAAACGAAAGCAAGATGCTTAAGCGTTTCTTGCGTCCGCATCCGGTCGAGCAGCCCGCGCCGAGCGCCGCTCGGCCGGTCGCCATCGTCGACATCGGCTCGAACTCCGTGCGTCTTGTCGCCTATCAGGGGCTCTCGCGCGCGCCGACGCCCATCTTCAACGAAAAGGCCATGTGCGGCCTCGGCAAAGGCGTCGTCACCACGGGCCGCCTGCCCGAGGAGGGCGTCGACAAGGCGCTCAAGGCGCTGCGCCGCTATCGCGCTCTGTGCGACATGATGGGCGTGCTCGACATCGAGGTCATCGCCACGGCGGCGGCGCGCGACGCGCAGAATGGTCCGGCCTTCCTCGACGCGGCACGCAAGGCCATCGGCCGGGAGATCAGCCTGTTGCCCGGCCGGCGCGAGGCGGAGCTCTCCGCCTTCGGCGTCATCTCTTCGATCCATCAGCCCGACGGCGTCGTCGGCGATCTCGGCGGCGGCTCGCTCGAACTCATCGACGTGACGGGCGACGCGCTCGGCAAGGGCGTCACGCTGCCGCTCGGCGGGCTGGCGTTGATGGACGCGTCGCGGCGCTCGCCACGGGAGGCGACGCGCATCGCGCGCAAGGCGATCGCGGACGCCAAGCCGCTCGAACAGCTCAAAGCCCGCACGTTTTACGCCGTCGGCGGGACCTGGCGTTCGCTCGCGAAGCTGCACATGCGCCAGCGTAACTATCCGCTCGGCGTGATGCACAACTACCGCATTCAGACCGGCGAAGCGGCGGATTTCGCCGCGCTCGTCGAACATATCGACAGCGCGGCGATCGAAGACATCGACGTCGTCTCGACCGCGCGTCGGCCGCTGCTCGCCTACGGCGCGATCGTGCTCGATGAAATCATCCGCCGCGCCAAGCCGCGCGAGATTGTCATCTCGGCGGCGGGGGTGCGCGAGGGCCTCCTTTTCGAGCGTCTCTCGGAAAGCGAGCGCAAGATCGATCCGCTGCTCTCCGCGTCGCGCGAACTCGAAGGCATGTTCGCCCGCGCGCCGGGCTATGGCGACGAACTCATCGCCTGGACCGACGCCTTCCTGGGCTCGAGCGACATCGACGAAACGCCGGAAGAAAAGCGCCTGCGGCATGCCGCCTGCCTGCTCTCCGACATCGCCTGGCGCGCCCATCCCGAATATCGCTCCGAGCGGGCGATGAATATCGTTACGCAGGGGCCTTTCGTGTCCGTCGATCATCCCGGCCGCGCATACCTCTCCCTTGCCATCGTGATCCGTCACGAAGGGCCCGACGGGGGCGCGGGGATCGGCATTGTGCGCAGCCTGCTGACGACGCGGCTCTTCGTGCGCGCCCGCATCCTCGGCGCCGCCATGCGCGCCGCCTATCTTTTGTCGGCGTCGATGCCGGGCGTTCTGCCGCGCACGAGTCTGGCGATGCGCAAAGGCGTGTTGGCGCTGACGCTGCCAGCCGATTACGCCGACCTTGCAAGCGACCGCGTTCTCAACAGACTCAAGACGCTCGGCCGATTGCTGGGGTCGGATGCGGTCATTGAGATTGGTTCTTAGGCGAAGTTTCGAAGCGCAAGGGCAGTGTGAACGTCGGTTATCCGCTCGCCGGCGTGAACGCGTCGGAGCGGATCGCCTTCAGGCTGGCGCCGGCCATGAAGAGATCGCGCTTCAGTCTTTTCACCAGATTCTCGCCGCCGCAGAGAAAGAACGCCGTCTCTGCGACGCGCGGCGCTTCGCGTTCGAGCGCAAGAGCGGCGATGTCGCCGCCGGAGTCGAGCGTGGCAGAAACATACTCGACATTGTCCCGCATGCCCGCCAGCGCCTGCAATTCCTCGGTCAGATAGAGCCCCTTGCGTTCGCGCGCGCCGTGATAGAGCCGGATTGGCCCGTGATGGCCCTGGCGCAGCGCGTCGCGCAGCACGCCATAGAGCGGGGCGAGCCCCGTGCCGGCGCCGATCAGCGCCAGCGGCTGCTCCTTGTCGACGCCTTCGTAGAAGCAGGTCCCGCGCGGCCCGGCGACATGCACCCTGTGACCCGGGCGCAGGTCGGCCTTGAGGCGACGGCTCATGCGGCCGTTTGGATGCAGGCGGATATGCAATTCGAGGAACGGATCTTCCTCGGGGTGGCTCGCCAGCGAATAATGCCGCCGCAAGTCTTCCTCGGCGATCAGCTCCAGGAACTGCCCCGGACGATAGGCGAAGCGCTCCGCTTCGATGCGCAAGCGCAGGACGTCGTGCGAGAGGAATTCGAGCGCCCGTACGACGGCCTCGATCCGCGCGCCCGCATCATCTGGCGGCGCAATCGTCAGCGGCTCGCTCGGCCGGCAGATGCAGGCCAGGAAATAGCCCAGCGACTTCTGCGCGGGCGTGAGACCATTCTGCGACTCCGGCGGCGGGACGCCCTCCGTCGCGCGATGCAGGCAGGTCTGGCACTGTCCGGCCCGACAGGAGCAGGGGGCCTCGACGCCCGCGCGCAACAGGGCGTCGAGAACCGTTTCGCCGGGCGCGACGTCAACCGGGCGATCCCGATAGGTGAGGCGCATCAAGCCGCCGAGCGCCCCAACACGTCGGCGCGCACCGAGTCCGCCAGCGCCGCGACTTCCCGGACCTCCTTCTCGGGAACCCCGAGCTGCCGCAGCGTGCTGTTCAAATTCTCGATCACGGCGTCGACGTGGGAGTCGTTGAGACCTTTCTCCACGAGGCGCTTGTGCGCGTTGCGCATGTCGAGGCCGGAGTAGGCGTTGGGCCCGCCGAAGGCCATCGTCAGGAAGGACTTTTGCTTGGCGATCTGCTGGTCCATGTCAACGCCGTCGAAGAACCGCGCGATTCGGCCGTCAGCCAGCACTCTGCGATAAAACAGCTCCACCGCCGCGTCGACCGCCTTCTCTCCGCCGAGACGCTCATAAAGGGTCGTCATGGGCTCCCTCTTGTCTGTCTTTTTGATGACGAGAGGCTAGTGGGCGTCTATTGGGGTCACAATGACCAGCGGCCGAAAAGTAAATAGATCCAGTAACTTTTGGGCAAGGCGGCCACGCGCGCGTGGCCGCCTGAACGATGGCTATCGCGCCGGGGCGAGCGCGACGCGCTCCGTGCGGATGACATTCATCGCTTCGGCGCTGTAGAGGCAGGTGAAGCGCGAGGTCTTGCCGTCGGCGTCGTCGATATAGGCGGCGCGTCCCGGTTCGACGGTAAGCTGGATGCGGGTCGGGGAGGCGCTCTTCGACTCGGGATCGTCGCCTGCGATCATCATGGTCAGGCGGCAGGCGCCCGAGACGGGTAGGAAGTAGCTCACAACATGGGCGCCGCCGGCGTCGAGACTCGTCGCCATCAGCGGCTTCATCATCGACTCGGACCAGGAGTCGGCGGCCGACACGGGGGTCGCCGCCGCCAGGGCAAAGGCGCCGAGCGCCTGCGCGATAAGCCGTGTTTTCATCATTTATTCCTTTCTTCTATCGCTCTGGGGAGGACAGAGCGATCATGCGTCCCATCCGCCACCTCTCAGGCAGCGAACCGAACGCTGAGTAAAGGTATTCTTGCGTTGCAGCATTTCAATGACGCGCTGCAAAAATCCCCGTTTCCGCCATGATCTACCGCGCTGTTTCGATGGTCGCGCCGCCAATCCGGCGCCCATGATGCAGGCGCCGGAAGCCTTTGCTGAAGCGATGGGAAAGGCCCGCCACGACAAGGGCCTGCAAGCGCGGCCGATAGAAATAATCGATCAGAGGGCCTCTTTCCTGAGCGGCGAAAATCTCGCTCAGCGCCTCATTTTCAGGCTATCGGCGGTCTGCTTCTGGCGTGCGCGCGCATCCGCGTCCGATGGTCGCGGACGCGCGTCGGCAGAAGGGCCGCTCGCTCAGTTTGAGGCGGAGGCCTCGGCGGGCGCTTCAGCGGCGGCGTCGCTCGAGCGGGACAGGGATGCGTTTTCGGCGTCCTGCCAGTCGAAGGTGACGACCTTGCCGTTCTCGACGGCGAGCGCCAGCCGCCCGCGCTTCAGCTCGAGCGCTTTTTCGCCGAAGATGGTCCGGCGCCAGCCCTTGAGCGCCGGCACGTCGGCCCGGTCGTCGCTGGCGATGGCCTCCAGGTCCTCGACCGTGGCGATCATCTTCGCGGCGACGCCGGTCTGCTCCGTCACCTGACGCAGCAGGACCTTGAGCAGCTCGACCGTTGCGCCGTTCGAGCCGCGTCTTTCCCGCTCGATGCGCGGAACGCCGCTGGGGTCGCGGGCGAGACCGCGCTCCACGGCGGCCAGAATCTCCGCGCCCGCGCGAGACCGCTCCATGCCCTTGGGGAAGGAGCGAAGATTGGCGAGCGCCTCGGCATTTTTGGGGGCCGACTGCGCAATCTCGATCAAAACGTCGTCTTTGAGCACGCGCGAGCGCGGCACGTCGCGGCTCTGCGCCTCCGCCTCGCGCCAGGCGGCGAGCTCCATCAGCACCGCGAGATCCCGGGGTTTGCGGGCGCGATGGCGCAGCCGTTCCCAGGCGTTTTCGGGATGCTGTTCGTAGGTCGCCGGCGACGTCAGCGTCTCCATCTCGTCGGCCAGCCAGTGCAGCCGGTTGGAGCGCTCCAGCCGCGCCTGGAGCGTGGTGTAGATGTCGCGCAGATAGGTGACGTCGGCGATCGCATAATCGATTTGCGCCGGCGACAAGGGGCGGCGCGACCAGTCGGTGAAGCGCGACGATTTGTCGAGATTGGCCCGGGTGATCGCCTTCACGAGCTCGAGATACGAGGCCTGCTCGCCGAAACCGCAGACCATGGCCGCGACCTGGGTGTCGAAAAGCGGGGCCGGAATGAGTCGGGCGAGGCGCCAGATGATTTCGAGGTCCTGACGGGCGGCGTGGAATACCTTGACGACCGCCTCATTCGCCATCAACGCGAAAAAAGGCGAGAGATCGATGCCGTCGGCGAGCGCGTCGATCGCCACAGCCTCCTGAGGCGAAGCGATCTGAATTACGCAGACTTTCGGCCAAAAGGTTGTTTCGCGCAGGAATTCGGTATCGACGGTCACAAACGGGTGGCGCGCAAACCGGTCGCAAACGGTTGCAAGTTCATCGGTGGTGGTCAACAGGCTCATCGAAATGTAGTTTACCCATTTTCGCCGTGGGGCAGAAGCATTTTTGACATTATGCGGCGCGCTCGACCAGAACGGCCGTGCCATAGGCCAGCACTTCCGTCACGCCGTCCATGATTTCGTTGGCGTCGTAACGCATTCCAATGACGGCGTTCGCGCCCCCTTGCGCGGCGTGCTCGCACATATGGTCGAACGCCTCCTGCCGCGCCGTTTCGGCGAGCTCGACGTAAACCGAGAGCTTGCCGCCGAAAACGCCTTGCAGGCCGCCGACCAGATTGCCGACGACGGATCGCGAACGCACCGTAATGCCCCGCACCAGCCCGAGATGACGCACGACGCGGTAGCCCGCAATCTCGTTGGTGGTCGACACTATCACGGCAAACTCCCGAATCGTCGAAGACAGGCTAAGCCTAACCGGGCCTCGGCCGCGCGCAACCTTGGAAAATTGCATTTGCGCGCCGGCGCCGCGCGAGTAGGATCGCCGCGCCACTCTTTTTTCACGGAGCCTATCCACACATGGTCGCCTCGTTCCGCAACGCCGCCCGGGCGGCGGCACTGATGATTTGCGCCGGCTGCTTTGGAGCGTCGCAGGCCTTGGCCGCTCACGCCGGCGGCGTCAGTCCCGGCTGGAAGCTTTGCCGCTCGACCAATCCGGACGAACGTATTTCCGGCTGCACGCAGGTCATTTCCGAGATTGGCAAGGAATCCAAACACAATCAGCTCGCCGCCTATGTGAACCGCGCCGGCGGTTATCAGGCGAAGGGCGACTATGCTCACGCGATCGAAGATTACGGCAAGGCGCTCGAGGTCGACCCAGGCTCGGCGGTCGTGCTGCTGGCGCGTGGCGCGGCCCAGCACGCCAAAGGCGACCTGGACGCGGCCATCGCGGATTACGATCAGTCGATCGCCAAAGCGAAGAACAATGTCGCAGCGTTGATGGCGCGGGCCTCCGCGTGGCGCGCCAAAGGCGAGGCGGAAAAGGCGCTCGCCGACGTCGAAGCGGCCATCAAGCTCGACCACAATTCGGCCGCGCCCGTCGCCGCGCGGGCAAATTATTACCACGCGAAAGGCGATCACGACCGCGCCATCGCCGACTATTCGGAGGCGCTGAAGCGCAACCAAAAGCTTGCGCCGGCTTTGATCGGTCGCGGCGGCTGCTACTACGCCAAGGGCGATTACGACAAGGCGCTCGCCGACTTCGAGGCGGCCGCAAAGCTCGACCCCAAGAATCCGACGGCGCTGTTGAACCGCGCCAACGCCTGGCGCGCCAAGAAGGACTTCGAGCGCGCCAAAGCGGATTACGCCGCGGCGCTGGCGCTCAAGCCCGATCTCGCTCCCGCCAAGAAGGGCGAAGAGGACGTCTCCAAAATTCTCGCCAAAAAAGCGCAGGGCGGCGGCGCTGCGGCTGACGCCGCCCCGCCGGCGGAGCATGAGCACTGAGGGGGCGTGTCCGTTCTGGCCGCGCGTGTCCCGGCCAGAACGGGGCGTATCGAGCGGGCAAAGGCGCCTACAGCGCCGCCGCGGCGGCCAGCACCTCCTCGGCGTGGCCCGGCACTTTCACCTTGCGCCAGATTTTCGCGATGCGGCCCGTCTCGTCGATGAGAAAGGTCGAGCGTTCGACGCCCATATATTTGCGCCCATACATGCTTTTCTCGACCCAAACGCCGTAGGAGGCGAGCGTTTCCTTGGTTTCGTCGGCGGCGAGCGGCAGGGCGAGTTGATACTTCTCGCGGAACTTGTCGTGGCTCTTTGAAGAGTCAGGCGACATGCCGATGACGACGGTTTTCGCCTTGGCGAATTTGTCGCGCAGGGCGTTGAACTCGATGGCCTCCTTGGTGCAGCCCGAGGTGTCGTCCTTGGGATAGAAGTAAAGGACCACCTTCTTGCCCGCGAGCGCGGCGAGGGCGACGGTCTCGCCGCCGGCGCCCGGAAGCGAGAAAGCGGGGGCCAGGTCTCCTTCTTTCAACAGAGCGACGGGCGCGGGGGGCTCGATCTTCTTCGAGGCTGGCCCTTCCGTCCCCGCCTTGACCTTGACTGCTGAAGAGCCTGCTTTTTTTTCGGCTGGTTTTTCAGGGGACTTGACCGTCGCCGGTTTCTTGCTTGCCGCTTTCGTCGCCATTGCGCCTTCCTTTCGTCGCAACCGCCGCTAAAATTGAGCTGAACAATGCAGGGATGGCGCCGCTGGGGCAAGTGCGCCGCTCGACAGGCAAGCGCCGATTTAGGGCGCCGTGAGCCCGTAGCGAGGATATTTGACAGACCAGTTCGGGCGCGAGGATCGCGGCGATCGGCGGGGCGTCCCGGCGCCGCCGGCGCGGGAGGGTGCGCGCGCGTACGCCGCCGGGTGGCTGCGGATAGCGGCCTTTGGCGGCCTCGTCGCTCTGGCGCTGCTCTGCGTCGCGGTCGGCGTCTTCTTTATTCTGCTGTCGCAGGGGCCGATCAGCCTGACATGGCTGTCGCCGCGCATCGTCGCGTCGTTGGACGAACGCTTCGCCGGACAGTTCGATTTCGAGCTTCGCGGCGCCTCGATCGCGAGCAGCGCCAGCGGGCCGACCTTGTCGATCGACGGTCTGGTCGTGAGGGGAGAGGGCCGCGCCATTCTCGCTGCGCCGCGCGCCGAATTGTCGCTCGACTGGCCCTCGCTGCTGATCGGCCAGATCAAGCCGCGTCGTCTCGAGGCGCTCGATCTGGACCTGAGGCTCTCGGTTCAGGCGGATGGAACGGTCGCCTTTTCAGCCGGCGCGGACCCCGTCACCGCCACGAAAATCGTCCCGCCGTCCCTCGAATCCGCGCCCACGCCCGTCGTCGAGCCGGAGCGCGTCGCGCTGCTCAAGACCGGCGCCGCCGCGCTGCGCAGCCTGATGGACTTCGCGACGAGCCGCAACTCTCCGGTCGGGACGCTCGACCGGCTCGGCCTGATGCAGGGGCGGCTGACGATCGACGATCGCACCATCGACCGCGTGATCGTCTACAAGGACGTCGCCATCAGCCTGACCAAGAGCGAGGGGGCCATGCGCTTCAACCTCGCCGCGACCGGGCCCTCCGGACGCTGGACGGCGACGGCGGCCGCGAAAGGCGCGCCGGGCCAGTCACGCTCCTTCGTGGCGCATGTGCGCGATCTGACCATCGACGAAATCGCCTTGATCGGCGGCTTCCGCACGACAGGCTTCGACACCGACGCGCCGCTCGGCGTCGACATGAGCTTCTCGCTTTCGCCCGACGACATCGTGCTCGACGCCAAGGGCGCTTTCGAGGTCGGCAAGGGCTTTTTCCGCCTCGACGAACCGGACCATGAGCCGGTGATGATCCAGCGCATCGCCGGACAGGCCGCCTGGAGCCGGCGCGAGCGCAAGCTCGTCATCGCCCCCTTTCAGTTCAAGGCGGGCGGGTTCGACATGGCGTTGTCCGGCGAGGCCGCGCCGCCGATCGAACCGCCGCCCGGCGCCGACCCCGGCGCCGACGCCTGGACGATTGCGGTGCGCCTCGTCAGGCCGACGCAGATCACGCCCGAGCGGGCTGGGGAAATGACCTTGGTGGTCAACGACGGCGCGCTCGCAGCCCGGCTCATGAACGGGCAGGGGCGCGTGGTCGTCGACAAATTCGCCTTTGCCGGCCCCGACCTGCGCGTCGCCGCGACCGGCGCGCTGACGTATCGCGGGGCCACGCGCGTCGCTTATACGCTCGATGTCGAGAACACGCAGATTCGCGCGCTGTCGCGTCTTTGGCCGACGCATGTCACGGCCTCCGTGCGGACCTGGTTCGTCGACCATGTGCCGACCGGCGTGATCCGCCGCGCCCATGCGGCAGGGGATTTCGACGAGGCCGCGCTCACGGCCATGCGTTACGAGCGCCCGCCGCAGGATGAATCCGTCGAGGTGACGGGCGAGATTGTCAACGCCAGCGTCACCGACGTCTTGCCGGGCATGGCGGCCTTGACCGGCATCAACGGGCGTCTGCACGTTACCGGCCGAACGTCGTCCTTCGAGGCGTCGTCGGGCGCGCTGGAAACCGCGCCCGGCCGCAAGCTGTCCATCGAACAGGGAAGATTTTCGGTCGCCGACAACGCGCTGCGTCCGACCCCCGCCGTGCTGGACATGAGGGTCGCCGGCAGCGTCGAGGCGGTGGCGGACGTTCTCTCTCTCCCAACGATCAAGCGCCACGCCTCGATCCCCGTCGACCCTGGCGCCATCAAGGGCCAGATCGACGGCGAGCTCAAAATCGACTTCGAAATCGGCGACAAGGCGCGCGAGGAAAAGACGACCTTCGCGATCGACGCGACCGCGAGCAATCTTGTCGTCGATCGGCTGATCGGCAAAGAGCGGCTCGAGGGGGCGACGCTGCGGGTGCTCGCCGATCGCACCGGCCTGCATGTGAGCGGAGGCGGCAAAATCTACGGCGCGGCGGCCACGCTCGACGTACGGCGCGGCTTCGGCGAAACGGGGCCGGCGCAGGCGCAGATGACCTTCACTTTCGACGACGCCGCGCGCCAGCGCGCAGGCTACGCGCTCGCCGGCGTCAGCGGTCCAGTGTCGGCCATCGTCAAGACGCCGCTGCCGGTCGAAGATCTCAACACGCATATCGAGCTCGATCTGACGCGGACCGTGTTCGACAATCCGATCCCCGGTCTGTCCAAGCCCGCGGGGAGGCCGGCGCGGGCGTCCTTCGTCATCGTGAAGCGCGGCGAGGGGATTGCGCTCGACCAATTCAGTTTCGACGCAAGCCCGGCGCAGGCCCAGGGGGTGATCGAACTGACAAAAGAGGGGGCGCTACGCGCCGCGCGCCTGGCGCCGGCGCGGCTCTCGACGGGCGACGACATGCGGCTCGATATTTCCCGCGTCGGAGACGCCATCAAGGTCGTGGCGCGGGGCTCGAATTTCGACGCTCGGCCGATGCTCGGCTCGCTGATCCGCTCGGGCGCCGACAAGCCGGCGGCCGGCGGCGGCAGGGGGGCGGGCGACGATATCGACGTGGAGTTCAAATCGCCGATCGTCACCGGCCATGGCAAACAGATCCTCGCCAATGTGGATTTCCGCCTGTCGAGCCGCGGCGGGCGACCGAAGTCTGTCTCGCTCACGGGGTATTTCGGCCGTGAGCAGTTGGCCGTGTCGCTCGCGCGCGGACAGAACAACAACCCCGCGATCGAGGTCTCGACCAATGACGCGGGCTCGCTTCTGGCTTTCGTCGACATTTATCGGAAGATGGAAAGCGGCGTTCTCAACGCCAGCGTCGAACTCGGCCAGAACGGCGCCGAGGGCATGCTCCGCATCCGCGATTTCTATCTCAAGGGCGAGCCGACGATCCGCCAGCTCATGGCGCAGGGCGGCGTCCAGCGCGCGGACGATCGCGGCAACATGCGCTTCGACCCCGACTCCGTGCGCGTGGGCCGGTTGCAGTCGGGCTTCACCTGGTCGAGCGGGCGCCTCTCGGTGCGCGAGGGCGTGATGTCCGGCCCGGAGATCGGCATGACCTTCGACGGCTATGTCGACTTCCCCCGCGACCGGCTCGATCTCGCGGGCTCCTATGTCCCGGCCTATGCGCTGAACAGCCTGTTCTCGAATATTCCGGTGCTCGGCTTCGTGATCGCCGGCGGCCAGCACGAGGGGATTTTCGCCTTGAGTTACCGGCTCACCGGCTCGCTCTCGTCGCCGGTCGTGAACGTCAATCCGCTCTCGGCCATCGCGCCGGGGATGATCCGCAAAATCATGGGCGTGCTCGACGGCACGACGCGACTGCCGGACGGCAATCGCTAGTAAAGCTTTGGCATAGACTGGACTGATTCAATGGCTCCGCTTTTCAATGAGTGGTCTGTGTGATTTCTTTTTGGTGTTGATCAGATTCTTCACTGTCAAGTCATAAGCCATGAACTTTACTGTTTATCGCGTTGGCGCTGACGCTGTATCCCGTTTCATGCGCGCTCCCGCCGCCTCATTGGAGGCTTTGCGCGCCGCTTCTCCCCATCCCTCCCGCGCTGGCGGCGCGCGTTCGTTGCTCTTTAGCCTCGCCAGCGCCGCGCCACCCGCCCTGCGCGAGCGCCTCGCCGAAAAATGGCTGCGCCGTTCGGAGGCGCCCGGCCCGGCGGCCGAGCATGTCCTGCAACATGCGCTGGGCGCGCGACTCGCGCGGCAGTCCGGCGACGACGAAAAGACCGGCGTCGTGGCGAAAGGAGCCGACAATTTCTACAGCCGCCAATATCGCCAGTTTCTGAATCCGACGATGGGGGTCTTCGCCCAGACGGCGACGATGGCCGTCCTCGGCGTCGGCGGCGCGCCGCGGGGCCGCTTGTGGCGACGGCGACGCCCCGTCGTTATGGCGATGTCTGAGGCGGTCGATCAGGCGGGTCCCATCCTCGTGCTCGACCACCAGACCGCAGCGACGCCGCTTTTCCTGCCCAAGCCCAAAGATGCGCGCGAAGAGGCCAGGCTCGAACGCTGGCTGGCGCGGCGGGCGGCGGCGCCCGTCTCCTTCCGGCGCATGATGGCCGGGGAGAAGATGCGCTGCGACGAACGCGGCGTGCGCGCCACACTCGGCTCGGCGCTCGGCGCCGCGCTCCACGTCACGCAGGCGGCGCTCGAGAGCGGCAAGCTCGCCATTCTCGCGCTTCATCCTTACGATCCGGACGCTATGGGGCTGCATATCACGCTCTTTGGCGTCGAGGCGCTCTCGCCCCATGATCTGGCGCGGGACTATGCGTTGGAGGCGTCGGCCCTCGAGCCCTGGCGCCAGGCCGCCGAGCGGAAGAACGCTGTTCTCTATTTCCTGGTGGGGGGCGTCGAGGAAGCCTTCACGCAATGCTCCCAAAACCTCTTCGTCAAGCGTCCGGCGCCTGCGACCACGAAACGCGCCGCTTGGCCAAACGCTTGGTCGCCCAGCCTTCCCTTGGATTTGCTGCTCGGCGCACAGTTCGAGATTTTCCAGGCGACGGTCTCTGCCTCTGGTCTGCCCGGCGTTTCGCCTCGGAACGGCGATATTGGCCTCGCCGGCTTCGTGGCGCATCGCGGCGAACGGACATTTGTGCTCGTCCCTTACTTTACCGGCAACGCAGTGCATGGCCATGCGGCGAAGATCTGGTCCAATCCCTTTTCTGCGCTGCTGATCTGGGACGATCACACGACGCGCTCGGCGACGACGCTCTGTGGGCCGGCGCAAGTCGTCTCTCATCTTTGGGTGGAAAAACGCTTTCCGCTGATCGCGGCGCGCATTGCCGATCGCAGGCGCCGAAACGGCGCTTCAGCAGAATCGCCGGAGTACTGGTTCGCTCAAAGAGTAACGGATATTCACGTACAGGATGAGCCTGTGCGTTTGAACCTTCTCGATCCCGCGCGTCCGACTTGCTCCATTCATGCGGCCGGCGCCGCCCATCACGGCAAGAAGCCCGCCTATTTCGCGGCGGAGTCTCAAGCGCCCTATGACATGGTCTGGCAGCATGAGCGGGAGGCGGAGGGGCGCCCGCGCGACCCGTCCGGGGTATCGCGCCGCTTTTGGGAATGGGAGTCGGCGCCGGCGCTGGAGGCGCGCCGCGCGCATCTCCAACGGCTCGCCGCCCCCTTTGGTTGACGTCTAGGTTCGCTCCAGCAGAACGTGCTTCTTCTTGCCGAGCGACAGTTTGGCGACGCCGTCGGTCTCGAAATCCTTCTCCGAGAGCGTGCCGCGCTCGTCGCTGACCAGAACGTCGTTGACGCGCAGACCGCCGCCCTTGATCTGGCGGCGCGCTTCGCCGGTCGAGGCCACGAGCCCGGCCTTCACAAAAGCGGATAGCACGCCGAGACCGGCGGCGATCTCGTCGGCCGTGACGGCGACCTTGGGCAAGGAAAGGGCAAGGGCGCCCTCTTCAAAGGTGGCCCGCGCCGTCTCGGCGGCCTGTTCGGCCGCGTCGCGGCCATGGACCAGCGCCGTCGCCTCGGTCGCGAGCGTCTTCTTCGCCTCGTTGATTTCGGCGCCCTGAAGCGCGGACAGCCGCGCGATCTCGTCCATCGGCAGGAAGGTGAAGAGCTTCAGGAAGCGCGCGACATCCGCGTCCTCGCTGTTGCGCCAATATTGCCAGTAGTCATAAGGCGACAGCATGTCGGCGTTGAGCCAGACCGCGCCGGCCGCCGTCTTGCCCATCTTCGCGCCGGAAGCGGTGGTGAGCAGCGGCGACGTCAGCGCGTAGAGCTGCGGCGTTCCCATACGACGGCCGAGATCGAGGCCGGTGACGATATTGCCCCATTGGTCCGAGCCGCCCATCTGCAGCAACGCGCCGTGACGGCGGTTGATTTCGACGAAATCATAAGCCTGCAGGCACATATAATTGAACTCGATGAAGGAAAGCTCGTGCTCGCGCTCGAGCCGGAGCTTCACCGAATCCATGGTGAGCATGCGGTTGACCGAGAAATGCCGGCCGACGTCGCGCAGGAACTCGATGTAATTGAGCCCCGCGAGCCAGTCGGCGTTATCGAGCATCAGCGCGTCGGTCGGCCCGTCGCCAAAGGTCAGAAAGCGTTCGAAGACGCGCCGGATCGAGGCCTTGTTCGAGTCGATCTGCTCGACAGTCAGCAGCTTGCGGCTTTCGTCCTTGCCCGACGGATCGCCGACGCGCGTGGTGCCGCCGCCCATCAGCGGCAGCGGCTTGCCGCCGGTGCGCTGCAGCCAGGCGAGCAACATGATCGGCAGCAGCGAGCCGACGTGCAGCGAGGGGGCGGTGCAGTCGAAGCCGATATAGGCGGAGAGCCCGCCCGCGGCGGCCTTTTCGTCCAGCCCGGAAAAGTCCGAGCACTGGTGGACGAAGCCGCGCTCGATGAGCACGCGCAGGAAGTCGGATTTGGGGGAAAAGTCGTCGGCCATGGGGCAGGGTGATACGGGCTGGCAGGCCGGCGCGCAAGACGGCCGCCTGAAGCGTTGCAGGATGAGGGTTCCGCTCCCTCCCTCATTTTGCTAGAAGCCTGACGCCGGCCGGCGGCTGTGTCAGGCGCAACTTTAGGGTCATGAATGCTCTTCTACGAACCGCTGTTCCTGTTCGTATTCGGGCCGGCGGTTTATCTCCTCTACCTCCTCCTCGGCGCGCGGCGGGGGCCGCGCGCATTGCTGCTGCTTGTCGCCAGCATTGTTTTCTACGGCTGGCGCGAGCCGACCTTTATCTTCGTGGTCTTCGCCTCCGTCGCAATGGATCTCTACGTCGCGCGGCGGATCTGGGCGCACAGGAGGCGCGACGCGGCGCCGGCCGTCGCGGGGGCGGCGCCAGCGCACTTTGGCGACGACGGCGATCTCGCGGTTCTCGAAGCCCCGCCTGAACGCGAGAGCCTTTTCGGAGAGGAGGCGGCGCGTCGTTGGCTCGCCGTCGGCGTGATCGGCAATCTGGCGATCCTCGTCTACTACAAATATACGGGCTTCCTGGCGCTCAATCTCGACGCGCTGCTGCGCGCGCTGACTCTGCCGGGCCTGCATCTTCCATCGATTGCGCTCCCGATCGGCGTCAGCTTCATCGTCTTCGAGAAGATCACCTATCTCGTGGACGTCTATCGCGGCGTGACGGCGCCGGCGCGCGGCCCGCTGCTTTACGGGCTTTACGTGTTTTTCTTCCCCAAGCTGCTGGCGGGGCCGATCATCAAATATCACGATATCGTGGGCCAGTTTCAAAGCTGCCCGCATGCGACGATCGACGACTTCGTCAACGGCTTTTCGCGCTTCATGCTCGGGGTTACAAAGAAGGTCCTCATCGCCGACGTGATGGCGAGCGGCGCCGACGCGATTTTCTCGCGCGATCCCACAGCGCTCGGCTTCGGCGGCGCGTGGATGGGCGTGGCTTTCTTTACGCTGCAAATCTATTTCGATTTCTCGAGCTATTCGGATATGGCGATCGGGCTCGCGCGCATGTTCGGCTTTCGCCTGCTCGAGAATTTCAACATGCCCTACGTCGCGACGAGCGTCACCGACTTCTGGCGGCGCTGGCACATGTCGCTGACGAGCTGGATTCGCGAATATCTGTATTTTCCTCTGGGCGGAAACCGCAAAGGCGAGGCGCGCACCTATCTCAATCTGTGGATCTGCTTTCTGGCGTCGGGCGTCTGGCACGGCGCGGCCTGGCCGTATATTTTTTGGGGCGTCTATAACGGCGTCTTTCTCGTGCTGGACCGGCTGTTCCTGGTCGAGCGCCTCAAGCGCTTGCCGGACTGGCTCGCCAATATCGCCACGATGGTCATCGTCATGATTGGCTGGACGGTGTTTCGCGCCGTCTCTCTGGGGCAGGCGGGCGCGTTCCTCTCCGTCATGGCGCGGCCCTGGGCGACGGGCGACGAGGCGCCGGCGGCGCGACCGGAAATCATGGCCGTCGCTCTCGTCGCCGCCAGCGTCTGCGTCCTTCAGCGGATCGGCGTGCAACTCGGGATCGACTGGCTGGCGCTCGCGCGCCGCCACGCCTTCGCAGCGAACAGCGCCCTTGCGCTGCTCTTCCTCGCGGCGTTGGCGAAGGGGTTGGCCGAACCTTTCAAGCCCTTCATCTATTTCCGGTTCTGAGCATGACGCGCGCGCGCCTTCTCCTCCTCCAGCGGCTGCCGATTTTCGCCTGCGCGGCCGCGCTCCTCGCGCTGCTCCTCGTCAATATCTGGAACTTCCTCGTTTCCACGGATTGGCCGAAGCTGCGGATCAGAAGTTCCGAGCCCCTATGGGGCGTCGCGCCGCCGAAGCCCGCGCCCTGGAGCGTCGAGGCCTTCCTGTCTGGCGAGACCCAGAAGGCCGTCTCGTCCAATGTCGGGCAATTGCAGCCGGTCTTTCCCTTGGCGGTCAGAGTCAGAAACCAGTTTCTCTATTCAGCGCTCGGCGTCTCAGGCGCGCCTGGCATCACGATCGGGCGAGAGCGGCGCCTGTTCGAGACCTATTACATCGATGAGTTCTGCGCGCGCGGCGCCGCGCCCGATCCAGGGGCCGTCGACGCCTGGGCGGCGCGGCTGCGCGAGACGCAGGACGCGGTCAGGGCGAGCGGCAAGGGTTTTGTCTATCTGATTTCCCCGTCGAAGGCGGCGGCGTATCGTCGTTACCTGCCCGACACCTTCGTTTGTCCTTCGCTCTTGCGCGGCACGACGGACAAGCTCGCACCATACCGCGCCGCGCTCGCGGCGCACGGAGTCGCTTATGTCGACGGCGTGGCGCTTCTTGCGGCGGCGGCGCCGGATTATGCGATCGAACTCTTCCCGCCCGGCGGCACGCATTGGAATGTGCTCGGCGCGGCGATCGCGACGCGGGAGCTGACGCGGCGTTTGAACGACGGAGAAACCGCCGCGCTTCCTGCCTATGACTTCGCGTGGGGAACGCGCCAGGAGCCCGTCGGAGCCGACATCGATCTGCTCCGGCTGCTCAATCTGCTCTGGTGGGACTGGCGCTATCCGTCGGCGTCCGTCGTGGGCCGAAGCGCGGGGGTCTGCGAAAAGCCGCCGCAGATCTTCGCGGTGGGCGGCAGCTTTCTCATCGAGGTCCTTGCAAATCTGACCGAGGCGTCCTGTGCGGCGCGTGTCGATTACTGGCATTACATGAAGGGAGCGCGGCCAGGAGAGTCGCGGCGCTGGAGGCGGCTTGCGGCGCACGCCGACGATTTCAGCCGCCCAATGGGCGAAGCCGTCGAGACCGACGAGGCGTTCAGGCGGGGTTTGGCGTGGGGGGACGTCGTTCTCCTGGAAGAGAACGAGGCGGTCATCGGCGAAATGGGGCAGGTTCCCGATCTTCTGGCCGCCGCGAAAACTCAGGCGCCCGCCGGCGCCTCCCAATAGCCCTCCTCACGGGCGATGCGGGCATATTCGGCGCGCACCATCGCCGGATCATAGAGCCGCTCCAGCCGGCGCATGGTGAAATGTCCGCGCGCCAGCGTCTGGAAATGTTCGGTGAAGGCGAGATTGATCGCCGCGCCGCTGATCGCGCCGAGGACCGGAGCCGCCTGAGCCGCCGCCTTCTGGGAGACGACCACGCCGAAGCGCGAGGAGACCTGGCTCAGAAGCCGCACCAGCGCGGGCGCGCTGTCGTGAACCATGCCGCGCGCGGCGACATAACGCGCCGCATCGCTGACCGATTTCGCGAGCAGCCCGCGGATCGCGAGATAGCCCCCCTCGAGAATGTTCTCGTCCTCTTGTCCGCCAAGCGCGAAGACTTCGAGACAGGCGAGACCCGTCTCAGGCTCCCGCAGATTCTCGCCTTCGTTGCGGGCGATGTCGGCGATCGAGCGCAACATGATCGTCGTGGACAGCGGAAGCTCGATCGGCAGGCCGGCAAGTCCGACGGCGCCGCCGACGCCGCCGGCGAAGGCTGCGAGACGGCGGTGGAAACGAGTCGTGTCGCCCCTCGGCGCGCCCTCCAGACTCGAGAGCGCCACATTGAGCGCAACAGTGAGGGCGCGCTGCGCGGCGTTCAGCGCCGCCTGATGAACTTCCGGCGGCAGCGACTGGCCGACGATCCCGACCTTTCGTCCCGCGAGCCGCGCAATTCGGCCGGCAAAGCTCTGGCGCTCGAGCGCGGCGACGGCGGTCCTGAGCGATTCCATATCCGAGCCCGAGAGGCCCGGCTGATACAACACCGGAAGCTTCGCGCTCATTCGTTTCATTTCTCCCGCGTCAAGGCGTCGCATCAAATGCGAGCCGCCCTCACAAGATCGGTTATTGGCGGCCGCTCTGCAAGGTCGCGGAAATAGCGAAGCCGCCGAGCTTTGCACAGGGCCGCGTGCGCTGCCGCACGCCCTCGCCGTTCGCTGGGCGCTACCTACTGTAGCGACCGCGTTTGATGCTTTATAAGCGTGTCCTGTGCGGCGCGTCTCTCGCAGATTGCGATCGCTCTAAGGGGCTTTCGCGCCCCAAAGGAAGAAAGAGGAGGAGTTTTCAATGTCCACCCGTTTCAAGCTGGGACGCCTATTGGGCGGCGCCGTCGTCTTGGCGCTCATGGTCCCTGCGTCCGCGTTCGCCGGCGACCGGATCGGCACGCTGCAGTGCCGGCTGCTCGGCAACGGCCTGAGCGTTCTCGTGGAGAATCAGCAGATCGACTGCAACTATAGCGATGACGCCGAAGGCGCCACGCCGGCCCATTACACCGGCACGCTGACCAAGGTCGGCCCCAATATCTCGATCAACGGCCAGGGCGAACTGGCCTGGGGCGTCATCGCCGCGACGGGCCAGGTCGGCCCCGGCGCCCTCGCGGGCAATTACATGGGTCCGGGCGTCTCGGCGAAGATCGGCGTGGGCGGCGGCGGCGCCATTCTGGTTGGCGGCTCTAACAACACCATCTCGCTGCAGCCGTTCAATATCGAGGCGGGCGCGGGCCTTGGCTGGAACGCCGGCGTCGAGAGCCTGACGCTGACTTATGTTCCGCCGCCGCCCCCGCCGCCGCCGGTCGTCAAGAAGCACCGCCGCCATCATCACTAACGGGTTCCCGCGCGGGGCTCGCCCCCGCGCCGGTTACGCCGGCTGATGAAAATCCATCAGCCGGTCGTTGGGGAAATCATAAAGCCTTCCACTCTCGCGCCACTCCGGCTTGAGCAGCGGAAGGCATTTCTTTGCAAAGTCCTCGGGCGCCGGCACGGTGGCCGGATTCTCGCCCGGCATGGCCTGGGCGCGCATGCGGGTGCGCATCCGCCCCGGATTGGCGATCATGACCGTGACGCCCGTGTCGCGCGTCTCCGCCGCATAAGTGCGCGCCATCGCCTCCAGCGCCGCCTTCGAGGCCGCGTACGTTCCCCAATAGGGCTGCGCCTTATAGGCGGCGCTCGACGTAACGAAGACGACGCGCCCGGCGCCCGAGGCGCGCAGCAGCGGATCGAGCGAGCGGATGAGCCGCCAATTGGCGGTGACATTGACCGCCATCACGCGGTTCCAGTCTTTCACGTCGACATGGGCGAGGGGCGACAACGGCCCGAGCACGCCAGCGTTGCCGACGAAGACGTCGAGCTTGCCCCAGCGCTGGAAGATCGCCGCGCCGAGCCGGTCGAGGGCGTCGAAATCGGCGACGTCGCAGGGCACGAGCGTCGCCTCCGCGCCGAGCGCCCTGATCTCGTCGTCGAGCTCCTCCAGCGCCCCTTGCGTGCGCGCCAGCGCGACGACATGGACGCCGTCGCGCGCAAGTTCGAGGGCTATGGCGCGGCCAATGCCGCGCGAAGCGCCTGTGACGAGGGCGATGCGGTCGGCTGAGGACATGTTCGAAAGCCTGCGGGTCTCAATTGCGTTGTTAAGCGACGTCATAACGCGCCGGGGGGCGTCGCGTCACCAACAACGTCGACCAAATAGGATGACTACGCCGGGCGCCCCTGGTCATCGGTCTTGAAAGACTGCGTCTTGAACTTGTTCAGAAAGGCGAAAAACTCGCCCTCCGCCGTCTCGACGACCGTTCCGCCGTCTTGCCAGATGGCGTTCTCCTTGTCGTGGCCGCCGCCGATCGGATCGCCCTGGTTTTGATGGATGTTGTGGACGCCGAGGCCCACGTTGAAAGGTTCGCCGAAAATGTAGAAGCGCACGCCTTTCGCGATGACGCTTTCAAGGTCGGTCAGGGCCTGGACGCCAGTGCCATTGTTCCAGGGCGGATTCCAGCGGATGAACTCCAGAAAGCGGGACAGCCAGCTGTCGTAGCGGACGTTCCAGATGAGGATGGGCGGATGCAGGACGCTCGACCTGATGTAATCCAGCGCGCCTGACGTCGCCGTCGAGGGAACGAGGCGCCAGCCATTTGTCAGCGCCTTGATCGGGGCGAAGTCAGCGGGCCTTATTTTGACGATTCGCCATTGAATGCCGTCTGGCATCATCTTGGGGTCGACGTCGATGGCGCAATGGTAATCGCCCGCCGGCGCGCTGATGACGAGATTGCCATGATAGTAGCGCCCGAAGTTGTCGGGCGGGTCGCGATAATAATTCTTCTTGGCGCCGATCAGGAGCCCATAGCCTTTCTTCAGCGCCATCGTTTCCTCAAAAGCAAAAGCGGGAAAAATCTATCTGAAAAAGTCAGGGAAGTGCGCGAAGCATGCGCGACACCCCGTTAGAAACGCCGATCAGCTCGCCTCCGCCAGCAACGAAAGCTGCGCGCGGTTCTCTTCCACGAGGTCGGTGAGCGAGGTCGGATAGTCGCCGGTGAAGCAGTGGTCGGTGAATTGCGGGCGGGCGTTGTCGCGTCCAGGATAGCCCATCGCGCGATAGATGCCGTCGACAGAGAGGAAGGCGAGCGAATCGCAGCCGATATAGGCGCGCATCTCCTCGAGCGAATGGGTCGCGGCGAGGAGCTTCTCCTTCTGCGGCGTGTCGATGCCGTAATAGTCCGGATGCGTGATGGGCGGCGAGGAGATGAGGAAGTGAACCTCCGTCGCGCCGGCGTCGCGCATCATCTGCACGATCTTGACCGAAGTCGTCCCGCGCACGATCGAGTCGTCGATCAGAATGACGCGCTTGCCTTCCACGACGCAGCGGTTGGCGCTGTGCTTCATGCGCACGCCGACCTCGCGCACCGACTGCGTCGGCTGGATGAAGGTGCGGCCGACATAATGGTTGCGGATGATGCCGAGTTCGAAAGGAACGCCCGACTGCTGCGAATAGCCGAGCGCCGCCGGCACGCCGGAATCCGGCACCGGCACGACGACGTCGGCGGCGATCGCCTGTTCGCGCGCAAGTTCGCGCCCCATGGCTTTGCGCACCTCATAAACCGGGCGGCCGTGCACGACGGAATCCGGCCGGGCGAAGTAAATATATTCGAAGATGCAGGGGCGCATCGGCTGCGGCGGGAAGGGCTCGAGGCTTTCGAGCCCGGTGTCGGAAATGACGACGATCTCGCCGTTCTTCACGTCGCGGACGAAGCGCGCGCCAATGATGTCGAGCGCGCAGGTCTCCGAGGCGAGGATGAATTTGCCGTCGAGTTCGCCGATGACGAGAGGGCGAATGCCGAGCGGGTCGCGCGCGCCAATCAGCTTTTTGTTGGTGAGCGCAACCAGCGAATAGGCGCCCTCGATGCAGCGCAGCGCCTCGATGAAGCGGTCGATGAGCTGCGGCTTGCGGCTTCGCGCCACGAGATGGAGAAGGACCTCCGTGTCGGATGTCGACTGGAAGATCGCGCCCTCCTTGATGAGGTCGCGGCGCAGCGCCTGGGCGTTGGTGAGATTGCCGTTATGGGCGACGGCGAAGCCGCCGGTGTTCAATTCGGCGAAGAGCGGCTGCACGTTACGCAGCATGGTCTCGCCGGTCGTCGCATAGCGCACATGGCCGATCGCCGCCGAACCGGGCAGGCGCTTGATGGTGCTTTCCTTGGAGAAGTGATCGCCGACGAGGCCGATCCGGCGCTCGCCATGGAAGCGCCCGGCGTCGAAGCTGACAATGCCCGCGGCCTCCTGGCCGCGATGCTGAAGCGCGTGCAGGCCGAGCGCCGTGATCGCGGCGGCGTCCGGCAGGTCGAAGACGCCGAACACGCCGCAATATTCGCGCAGCGTGTCGCCGTCGAGGTCGTCGGTGGTCTCCAACCGGCTGGGAAGGGGTTGATGATGCGTCGATTCGGTCATCCGTCGTCTCCCATGCCTGGCGGTCGCCCTAAGCGTCAACTTTGCCTCTGGTCCCGGCCAATCGCAAGCGGCCGCCGCGTCGCGCTTACTGCTTTTCCCCCGCCGGCTCCTTGTCGGCCGGAGCGTCCGCTTTCTCCGGCTCGGCCTCCGAGGGCGGCGTTTCCTCGGCCGGCTGATGGCCGCCCTTCTTGGCCTTGATCTTGGCGATGATGGCGTCGACGTCGTCGGGCAGCATCTCGCGCAGCTTGTCGCCGCCGGCGGCGAGGATCGGCTTGGCGCGGGCGTTGCGCACCCATTCGGGTTGATTGGCGTCGGGCACGAGCCAGGCGTAGAACACGAAGGCGACCACCGCGAGCAGCAGACCCCGCACCGCCCCGAAGACGAAGCCCAGCGAGCGGTCGAGCGCGCCGATCTTCGAATCGAGGATGACGTCCGAGAGCTTCACCGTGAACAGCGAGACGACGACCAGCGCGATGAAGAACACCACCGCGACCGAGGCCGCGAGCGCGATCTCGTCTTTGGAGATGTATGGCTTCAAATAGGGGAGGGCCATGGGGTGGAGATAGTAGGCCGCAGCTGCCGCCGCCACCCAGGACAGGATCGCCAGCACTTCGCGCGTGAAGCCGCGCAGCAGGGCGAGCATGCCCGAGACCAGCACGATCGTAATAACTGCCAGATCAAGGTATGACGGCATTGCAGTCCTCTTCTTTGTCGCCGTGACGCTCGGAATAATGGGAAACGCCTGAAAGCCGGCGCACGAGACGCGCGCCCATCGCAGCATTCTCCAAACGAAAAGCGCCGTCGCCTCCGAACTTCAAAGCGGCGGGGCGTCCCCCGGCGGTTGCGACGGGATGCTTCTAGCGCAACTCAGCCGCCTGCGGAAAGCACAAAAGGTTAAAATCGCCTCATTCCTGGCCGCGCGTTCGGGGCGCGGTCTGGGCGATCGCCGCCACGAGCTGAGCGACGTCGCCACAGGGGCGCAGCGTGAGTCCGGCGCGCCGGTCGTCCTCGTTGATCTGCTGCGCTTGCGCGAGCACGGCCTGGTGAAAGCCGAGCTTCGCCGCCTCGCGCAGACGCATGCCGGCGTGGATGACGGGCCGGATGGCGCCGGAAAGCCCAATCTCGCCAAAAAACGCCTGATCGGCCGGCAACACGGCCCCCGTGAGAGACGAGACCAGCGCGGCGGCGGCGGCGAGGTCGCCCGCCGGTTCGTCGGCGCGCAGGCCGCCCGCGACATTGAGATAAACGTCGTGCATGCCGAGCTTCAGCCCGCCATGGGCCTCGAGAACGGCGAGGATCATCGATAGCCGGTTCTGGTCGAAACCGACGACGGCGCGGCGCGGCGTGCCGAGCGAGGTCGGCGCGACCAGCGCCTGAATCTCGATCAGCATCGGCCGCTGGCCCTCCATGCCGGCGAAGACCGCGGCGCCCGGCGCCGAGGCGTCGCGGCCGGCGAGGAAGAGGGCGGAGGGATTGGCGACCTCGGCGAGGCCGCCGCCGGTCATTTCGAAAACCCCGATCTCGCCAGTGGCGCCGAAGCGGTTCTTGGAGGCCCGAAGCATGCGGAAGTGATGGGCGGCGTCGCCCTCGAAGGACAAAACCGCGTCGACCATGTGTTCGACGACGCGCGGTCCCGCGACCTGACCGTCCTTCGTCACATGGCCGACGAGAATGATCGTCGAGCCGCTCGTCTTGGCGTGCCGCAGCAGGGCCTGGGCGCTCGCCCGCACCTGCGTCACCGTGCCCGGCGCCGACGGGGCGACCTCGGTATGCATGGTCTGGATGGAGTCGATGACGATCAGCGTCGCGCGCTTGCCTGTGGCGCAGGTGGCGAGAATGTCTTCGACCTGGGTCGCGGAGGCGAGCTCCACGGGCGCGTCGGCGAGATCGAGGCGGCCGGCGCGCAGCCGCACCTGCGCCACTGCCTCCTCGCCGGAAATATAGATCACCCGCGCGCCGCGCCGCGCCAGCGCCGCGCAGGCCTGAATGAGCAGCGTCGACTTGCCGATGCCGGGCTCGCCGCCGAGCAAGAGCACGGACCCGGGCACGAAGCCGCCGCCGGTGACGCGGTCGAATTCGTCGATGCCGGTGACGATCCGCGCCGCCGGCCGGTCCGATCCCGCAAGCCCCTCGAGTTCGAAGGGCCTGCCGCGCGTGGCCCGGATCGCTGTCGGGCCGGGATCGCTCTCCTCGACGATGCTGTTCCACTCGCCACAGGCTTCGCAGCGACCCTGCCAGCGCGACGCGACCGCGCCGCAGTTCTGGCAGACGAAAGTGGAGCGGGATTTTGCCATGCGCGCTTGGCGCATCGCTGCGTTGCCTTGTCAAGAGGCGGCGCAGGGCGCTAGGCGGTCAACGCGCTACGCTCGCATTGGCGCGCGCCGTCTCCTCGCCGCGCGCCGTCCCATAGGCCGGCAGACCCGGCGCTTCGCCGTCGCCGACGTTGACTCCGTCGTTCCCCTGGGCGTCGTCCGCGCCGTTGTTGACCCGGGCGCGCAGGACATTGGAGGGTCTGAAGGTCACGACCAGGCGGGCGGTGATTTTGGCTTCCTCGCCGGTCTTGGGATTGCGTCCCTGCCGCTCGCGCTTGGCGCGAACGTGAAATGCGCCGAAGGAGGAGAGCTTGACGTCGTCGCGGGAGACGATGGCCTCGAAAATCTCGTCCAACACCATCTCCACCAATTTTGCGGCCTCTCCGCGAGCGACGCCGGTCCGACGATGGAGCGCCTCGGCGAGATCGGCGCGCGTCAACGTCCGGACGTCATCCTCTTGGATTGCTTCGGGGGGAATGGGAGAATGGGATGCAGCCTCTGCCATGGTCAGCCCTGTTATAATCAGAGAAACAATATTGAGGACGCCGCGGAAACCACCTCCCCCTCCCGGGACGTCCTAAGGCAGATTTTTTCAGAATCCGCCCAATTGCAAGCTTGGCAATAAGAAAAAATGGAGAGCAACCGCTGCAAAATCAGTCGGTTGACGTGAAATTCCGAGGCTAGAGCGACAAAATGCCCAAGCTCACCAACGGATTAGAGCCGAGCCCCAGGTAAAGCCGCCACCCACGGCCTCGAGCATCACAAGGTCGCCTTTCTTGATGCGGCCGTCTGCGACCGCCACGGAGAGGGCGAGAGGAACGCTCGCCGCGGAGGTATTGCCGTGGAGATGAACGGTGGCGACCACTTTCTCGGGGGCGATGCCCAGCTTTTGCGCCGACATGTCGATGATGCGGCGATTGGCCTGATGCGGCACGAACCAGTTGAGCTGCTCGGGCGTGATCCCGGTCGCCGCGAAGGCGTCGGCGACGACGTCCGTCACCTTGCCGACGGCGAATTTGAAAACCTCTTTGCCCTCCATGCGGAGATGCCCGACGGTCTGGGTCGCCGACGGGCCGCCGTCGACATGAAGCTTGGCCCGATGACGCCCGTCCGAGCGCAGATGCGTGGTGAGGACGCCCCGCTCGTCCATGGCGCCCATGGAGGGACGCGCCTCCAGCACCATGGCCCCGGCGCCGTCGCCGAACAACACGCAAGTCGTGCGGTCCTCCCAGTCGATGATGCGCGAGAAGGTCTCCGCGCCGATGACCAGCGCCCGCTTATGCGACCCCGAGCGCAGGAACTTGTCGGCCGTCGCCACAGCGAACACGAAGCCGGAGCAGACGGCCTGAAGATCGAAAGCGACTCCATGGGTCACGCCGAGAGCGGCCTGTATCTGCGTCGCGGTCGAGGGGAAGGTCCAGTCGGGCGTCGAGGTGCCGACGATAATGAGATCGATGTCTTCCGGCGCGAGGCCGGCGTTCTCGAGCGCGGCGCGCGCGGCCTTCTCGCCGAGCATGGACGTCGTCTCGCCGGGCGCGGCGATGTGGCGTTCCCTGATTCCCGTGCGCTGAAAGATCCATTCGTCGCTGGTGTCGACCATCCTGGCGAGGTCGTCATTGGTCAGCGTCTTGGCAGGGAGATAGGAGCCCACGCCGCGAACGACGGAGCGCAAGAGGGATTGTTCCGTCGTCACTGGGCGGCTTCCTGCGGGGGAGTGTCTGTGGGCGCCGAACCGCTCTCGAAGCGATGGGCGAGGGCGACTGTGTCGCGAATGCGGTTCATGAGATCGCTCTTGGCCATGTCGTGGCCGATCTCCACGGCGCGGGCGAAGCCGACGTGGTCGGTCCCGCCGTGGCTCTTGATCACGAGGCCTTCGAGGCCGAGGAACACCCCGCCATTGATCGAGCGCGTGTCCATCTTGCCCTTGAGTTCGGCGAAGGCGCCTCTGGCGAGGAGGTAGCCGAGCTTCGCGAGCAGCGAGCCGCCCATGACCTCGCGCAGATAAGCGGCGATCTGTTTGGCGGTGCCTTCGGCGGTCTTCAGCGTGATGTTGCCGGTGAAGCCTTCCGTCACGACCACGTCCACGGCGCCCATGCCGATCCCGTCGCCCTCGACGAAGCCCGCATAGTCGAGGCCGGGAAGATTCGACTCGCGCAGCGTGGCGGCGGCGCCCTTCACCTCCTCGACGCCCTTGATTTCCTCGGTGCCGACGTTGAGCAGGCCGACCGTGGGGCGCTCCAGCCCGAGAACGACGCGCGCCATGGCCGATCCCATGATGGCGAGATCGACGAGATGGCTGGCGTTGGCGCCGATCGAGGCGCCGACGTCGAGGACGATGGAATAACCCCGCAGCGTCGGCCAGAGACAGGCGAGCGCCGGCCGGTCGACGCCCAGCATGGTGCGCAGGCAGATTTTCGACATCGCCATCAGCGCGCCGGTATTGCCGGCGGAGACGGCGACGTCGGCCTCGCCCTTTTTCACCGCCTCGATCGCCATCCACATGGACGAGACCCGCCGCCCATAGCGAAGGGCCTGGCTCGGCTTGTCGTCCATGCGGATCGAGACGTCCGAATGGCGGACCTCGGAGGCCGCCGCGAGACGGGGATGGCGCGCAAGTTCGGCGCGAATCGTCTTCTCCTCGCCAACGAGAACAAAGCGCGCGCCCGGTTTGCGCTCGAGGGCGAGAGCGCAGCCGGGGATCGTTACCGACGGGCCATAATCACCGCCCATCGCGTCGACCGCGATCCGAACATTCTCCGCCATTTCCGAGCCGTCTCCCCAACGCCGCCGCTTTTTCCCCACGGCCGTCGAGGCGGGGGCGGGCCTGTCATTTTTAAAGAGATGCGCGCGTCGGC
Organism: Methylocystis echinoides; assembly: GCF_040687965.1. Taxonomy (NCBI): domain Bacteria; kingdom Pseudomonadati; phylum Pseudomonadota; class Alphaproteobacteria; order Hyphomicrobiales; family Methylocystaceae; genus Methylocystis; species Methylocystis echinoides. The sequence continues at coordinate 6,992 of NZ_CP156084.1, read as the reverse complement.
CGGTTGCGCTGGCCGGGCGCTGCGCCAAGGCGCCTGTTCCGCGGGCGTGATTGCCATTTGCGGCGCTTGGGCGCAAGTGCCAAGCCGATTCGAGGAGGATCAACCGCCGGCCGGAGGCTCCTCCCGCCTGCGCCGCAACTGGGCGAAAGGCGACACGACAGGCGAGGCGTCCTCCGGGGCGGGCTCCGCGAACGCCGCTCCCGGCTTGTGCGGATAGGGGTCGAGCGCCAGGGTCAGGAATTCCGAGACGACGCCGCCGAGATCCACCACGCCGCCAATGAGCGTATCCGGCGGATCCTCGCCAAGGGCGTCATGGTCGAGCGACTCCGGCTCCGCCTCATGGCGTCGCGAGCGGGGTCGCGGGGCCTCGCGCGGCGGGGCGAAACGAAGCTCGATCGGTTCGACAATGTCGGCGTCGAATTCCTCGAGGGTCAGGACGCAGGTCTGGCGCACCCGCGCGCGCAGCTCTCCCAGGACTTCGAGACCGTCGCCGCGCCAGCGCCGCACGCGCAGCGTGGCCGAGAGACCGAGGACAGCGGCGAGGGCGTTGAGCCTTGCGAGCGCGTCGCGTTCTTCTCCGGAAGCGACAATGTCGACGTCGAGCCCCTCCGGCGGGACCTCCGCCGCCGCGAGTGGACGAGAGAGCGGCGATGCGTCGGAGGCTGCTCTGTCGCCGCCGTGCCTGTTGTCTGTCATTTTTCTCCTCCCCCGGCGTTCAAACGATTTAGATACGTGCAACGCCGCCCGCGCGCCAGACTTCGCGCCCGACTTGCGGCCGCCGGCGACGAGCGGCTTGCTTTCGCGCGGATCGGAGGCTAGGCAGACCCCATCGCTTCAGACGGACGCGCGAGCCCTCGGGCGTTGCGCGATAGAGCTTGGAGAACACTATGGCGAGGCAGGCCTTGGGCATTCTTTCCGTAAGCGCTTCGAGCGCGGCGGTTGTAAGGGCCGCAGCGGCTTTCGCCCTCGCGGCGTCGCTTGCTGGCTGCATCGGCTATGACGGCGTCGTCAATCGTGGCGCGGTGATCGACACGCGCAGAGCCGAGCAGGTGAAGCCCGGCATGACGGCGCCGCAGGTGATGCAGGCGCTCGGCACGCCCTCTACGACCTCCACCATCGGCGGCGACGCCTGGTATTACGTGAGCCAGCGCGTCGAACGCTCTCTCGCCTTCATGCCGCAGAAGATCACCGACCAGCGCGTCATGGCGGTCTATTTCGACAAGTCGCGCAAGGTGACGCGCATCGCCGACTATGGGCTGGAGGACGGCAAGCCCGTCGACTTCCTGTCACGCACGACGCCGGTCGCGGGGCCAGATTATCACCTGATTCAAAGCCTTCTCTCGAAAATCTCGTTGTGACGCGGGGACGCGCTCGCGTCGTGGCGTAATTGTGGCCGAGGCGGGACCGCCTCGGCTGTTAATTTAAAATTTACCATATTTTCAATTACTTATCATCAGCTTGGCTGTTAGCCAATGTGGCGCGGGCGTGGCCATCAGCGTCGCGCTTTCGCCGTTACTCACACGTAAGCTCTTGATTGAGCCGCAGTTCGCGGAGCCAGGGAGCTTATGTGGGGTATGACGGATCTGACGCATCCCGCCAATGAGTCCGCGCGTCGAATGAGTTTGGGCGACCGTTGGGCGCTGATGCGCGCCAGCCGTTCGTTCTATCTTCTTCTCCGGACCATTTGCGTTGGCGCCGTTCTGTCGACGCTCGCGGCCCTGAGCCTCACCATCCAGCGCAGCGACGCGCCCTATTACGAGAAGCTCAGCCGGGTTCCGAAACAACGCCCGATCGGAAGTCCCCTCGTGGATGTCGCGCGCGACGACGAGTCGGCGCTCGACAGCGATTTCTCGCTCGAGCAAGCGGCGTTGACCTGGGCGCACCGACTGTTCGGCAAGGACGACGGGAGCGCCGACGCGGCCGGCGTCATGCGCTTCGGTCCGGTCAAAGTGCATCAGACGATCGTCGAGCGCGTTGTAGAGGCCGCGAACCGGACGGAAATGGACCCGGCGCTGCTGATGGCCATCGCCGACAAGGAATCGAATTTCCACACCACGGCCAAGGCGCGGACCTCTTCCGCCAGCGGCCTGTTCCAGTTCGTCGAGAAAACCTGGATGAAGGCGCTGCGGGACTTCGGCCATCGCTATGGCCGCGCCGAAGAAGCCAAGGCCATCGCAGAGGAAGCGGCCCCCCGACAGCAGCGCGCAAAAATCCTCAACCTGCGCAACGATCCCTATCTCTCGGCCGCGCTCGCCGCCGAAATGCTGAAAAAAGACAGCGCCAAGATCGCCGAGAAAATCGGCCGTCCGCTGACGGCCGGCGAGACCTATCTCATTCACTTCCTCGGGCCGGAGGACACCGAGCGCTTCATGAAGGCGATGGTCGAGTCGCCGGCAATGTCCGCGGCCGCGCTTTTGCCGAAGCCCGCCCGCGCCAACAAGCCGATTTTCTACGAGCAGCAGGGTCGGCGGCTGAAGGACCGCACCGTCAGCGAGGTCCACGAGGCCTTCGAGGCGATGATGGATCAGCGCACAAGCCGGTACGGCGACGTCGCCGCCAAATTGCCGGCGGGGGTGACGGCCTATACGGATTAGGTCCCCGCAAGGCCCTTCTCCCGCAAGGGGAGAAGGGAAGTCCGCGCCGGATGAGGGGGCTCAAGCCCCGATCATCAGATCCAAATTTTGAACCGCGGCGCCCGACGCGCCCTTGCCGAGATTGTCGAGCCGAGCCACCAGCACGGTGTGGCGGCGCGCCTCATTGGCGACGACGAACAGCTCCATGTCGTCCGAGCCATTCAGCGCAAGGGCGTCGATGCGGCCGCCCGAGGGCGGCTCCATGACGCGCACATGCGGCGCGCCGGCGTAATGGCGGCGATAGGCGGCGTCCAGATCGGCGGCCCTGGGCTTGCCGGGCAGAGCGTCGAGGTGGAGCGGGATCGAGACCAGCATGCCTTGCCGGAAATTGCCGACCGAGGGCACGAACAGCGGCCGCGTGGCGAGCCTGGCATAGGCCGTGATTTCCGGCAGATGCTTGTGGTCGAGCCCCAAAGCGTAAAGCTCGAAGGCAGGGGCCGCGCCTTTCTCATAGGCCTCGATCATCTGCCGGCCGCCGCCCGAATAGCCGGAGACGGCGTTGATGGCGAGGGCTTGGTCGGGGGCGATCAGCCCGGCGTCGACGAGCGGGCGCAGCAGGGCGATCGCGCCTGTGGCGTAGCAGCCGACATTGGCGACGCGGGGGGCTTTGGCGATCGCCACCGCCTGGCCGGCGCAGAGCTCCGGAAAGCCGTAGACCCAGCCGGGCGCGACGCGATGCGCAGTCGAAGCGTCGAGGATGCGTGGGGCTTTAGGCCCGAGGGCGTCGCACAGCGCGACCGTCTCTTTTGCGGCGTCGTCCGGCAGGCAGAGGATGGCGACGTCCACGGTCGCCAGCAGCGCGCGCTTGGCCTCGACATCCTTGCGCTTTTCCGCAGGGATAGCGACGATCTCGATGTCAGCGCGGCTGGCGAGGCGCTCGCGAATTTCGAGGCCCGTCGTGCCCGCGTCGCCGTCGATGAAGATCCTGCTCGCCATGGAACTGTCCTGAATGGAAGGGGTTGCGCGCGGCTTGGATGATGGCTGCGTCGGCCCTTGTCAATAAAAAGCGCGCTGCCGAGCCTGGCCGGGGCTGGCGCCTTTCCGGGCGCGCGGTAGCTTTTCTTAAAGAAAGCGCTTTTGCGCCCCATTGCAAAAAGCCGAGGCGTCGCCATGATCGAACAGCCTGTCAGGGACACGTTCAAAACCTATGGAACTCTGCTTGCCGACTCCGTCTGGAAAGCGTCGGTCTATTCCGTTCTGGCTTTCAGCCTGTTGCTGCTTTTGCTTCTTGTCGTCAGCGCGGCGGTCTGGGCCGGCGCCGTCAGCGTGCCGGAGTTTCATCCCAGGTAGGATACGCATTCGGTGAGCCGCAAGCGCCTTCTCATCATTGCGCATGCGCCCTCGCCAAATACGTCAGCGATGCGCGACGCGCTGCTCGACGGCGCGCGCTCGCCCGAGATCGAGGGGGTCGACGCGCGCGCGCTGAGCCCCTTCGCGACCGCGCCGGAGGACGTCGTCGCGGCCGACGGCGTCCTTCTGCTGACGCCGGAAAATCTCGGTTACATGAGCGGCGCGCTGAAAGACTTCTTCGACCGTTGCTACTATCCTTGCTTCGAGCGCACGCAGGGTCTGCCCTATGCGCTCTGCATTCGCGCCGGAAGCGACGGAACCGGCACGCGGCGCGGCGTCGAGACGATCGCGACCGGTCTTCGCTGGCGCGCCGTACAGGAGCCCCTGATCTGCCGCGGGGCGTGGCGGGCGGAATTTCTCGACCAATGCCGGGAGCTTGGGACGCTGATGGCGGCCGGGCTGGAGGCAGGGGTGTTTTAGCTATCTCAGTAACGCGCGGGCGGCCGCATTCCTCAAAATTCTCGTTTCGAGGAAACCTCGTGAGCAACGCCCGAGCGGCCGGCTGGTAGATGGGCTCGGCGCTTCGGCAATGCAACGCCGCCTCTGGCGCGTTCCTCTCTTGAAGGTCGTCAATCCAGCTCGAACGCGTTCTTGTAGTCGAGCGCCAGCGACGGGTCCTGATCGGCTTTGCGCAGGATGCAATTGCCGACGGTAAGGAACTCGATGTCCGAACCCATGAAACAGCGGAAGGCGTCTTCGGGCGTCGACACGATCGGCTCGCCGCGCACGTTGAAGCTCGTATTGATCAGCACCGGGCAACCGGTCAGCTGTTCGAAACGCGTCAGCAATTGGTGATAACGCGGGTTCGTGTCGGCGTGGACCGTCTGGATGCGCGCGGAATAATCGACATGCGTCACCGCCGGAATGTCGGAGCGCGGCACATTGAGCTTGTCGATGCCAAAGAGCGACTGCTCCTCGGCCGACATGGCGCGGCAGTGGTCGGCCTTAACATTGGCGACGAGCAGCATATAGGGCGAGTCGCAGTCGATCTCGAACCAGTCCGAGACCCGTTCGCGCAGCACGGACGGCGCGAAGGGACGGAAGCTCTCGCGGAATTTGACCTTGAGATTGAGCGCTTTCTGCATGGTCGGCGAGCGCGGGTCGCCCAAGATCGAGCGGCCGCCGAGCGCACGCGGACCAAATTCCATGCGGCCCTGATGCCAGCCCACGGCCTGTCCGGCGATGAGCGCCTGCGCGGTCTCTTCAATCACGCCGGCGTCGTCGACGACGGTGAAGCGGGCGCCAACCGAGCGCAGGCGATTCTCAATGTCTGATTGTGCGTATGACGGACCGAGATAGGAGCCCTTCATCGCGTCCTTGCCGGGCGTGACGCGGCGCGGCTGCTCCTTCTGGTGATAATGGGCCGCGAGCGCGGCGCCGAGCGCGCCGCCGGCGTCGCCAGCGGCGGGCTGAATGAAAATATCGTCGAAGGCGTTGTCGCGCAGCACTTTGCCATTAGCCACGCAATTGAGCGCGACGCCGCCGGCGAGGCAGAGGTTCTTCTCGCCCGTTTCCTCGGCAAGCGCGCGCGTCAGGCGCAGCACGACGTCTTCTGTCACCGCCTGCACGGAGGCGGCGAGATCCATGTGGCGCTGCTCGAGCCGCTCGTCGGGCTTGCGCGCCGGCGCGCCGAAGAGCTGGTCGAACTTGTCGTTCGTCATCTTCAACGCGGTGCAGTAGTCGAAATAATCGAGGTTGAGGCGGAACGAGCCGTCCGCCTTCACGTCGATCAATTCGTGGAGCATCAATTTGGCGTATTTGGGCTCGCCATAGGGCGCGAGGCCCATCACTTTATATTCGCCGGAGTTGACCTTGAACCCTGTGTAATAGGTCAGCGCCGAATAAAGCAGCCCGAGCGAATGCGGGAAGTGGATTTCCTTGACGATTTCCAGATTTGCGCCATTGCCGAGCGCGACCGAGGTCGTTGTCCATTCGCCGACGCCGTCCATGGTGAGAACAAGGGCGCGGTCGAAGGGCGAAGGATAAAAAGCGGACGCCGCATGCGAGAAGTGATGCTCCGAAAAGAGCAGCTTGTCGGCCTGCGCGAGCGCCGGATCGACGCGGCCGAACGCTTCCAGCAGAATATCCTTTTGAAAGATTTTTTCGCCGATCCACAGCGGCATCGCCTTGCGAAAAGACTCGAAGCCTTTTGGCGCAAAGGCGAGATAGGTTTCCAGAAGCCGTTCGAATTTCACGAAGGGCTTCTCGTAGAAGACGACGTGATCGACGTCGGCGCCGCTCGCGCCCGCCGCCTCGAGGCAGTAGCGAACGGCGTTCTCCGGAAAGGCGGAGTCGTGTTTGACGCGCGTAAAGCGCTCCTCCTGCGCCGCAGCGACGATCTCGCCATCGCGCAAAAGCGCGGCGGCGCTATCATGATAGAAGGCCGAGACGCCGAGGATGAGCATGATGCGCCCTTAGAACAGCGTGTAGATGAAGGGCGCGACGACGGAGCCCTGTCCAAGGAAGAACAGCGCGCCAAACAGCAGGAACAGCACGAACAGCGGCACCAGCCAGAACTTCTTGCGCGTGCGCAGATAGGCCAGGAATTCCTTCAAGAACGACGACATGTCTGCCTCCAGGGAGAATTTAGAATTGCTGGCCCATCGAATTTTTCGCCGGGCCCGGCGGGGTGCGCTCGAGCCAGTAGCTTTTCTCGTCGCTGCGGGAGAGCCGCAGAATGTCCTTGCCCGAAAGGCGCAGCACGAAAGCGACCGGCGTGACGGCGCCGTAGAACAAGAGCCCCATGACCAGCGGCGCGACGACCGAATGGAGCAGGAGCCCAAAACGGAACCAGAGCTTGTTGAGCGGCGTCAGCAGATGGTCGGCAAAGAGCGCCAGGCCGAGGAAAACGGCCGAGAGGCCCAACGCCCAAAGCCGGATGCTTTCGCCATGGCGAATCAGCGGCCAAAACGCCAGAAAGGCAAAAACGCCGGAAAAGACGAGGCCGAAATTCCTGTTCGACCCCAATTCGACTTTGCGGTTGGATTTGAGAGTCTCGTGACCGGCCAT